>JAHDGC010000509.1:0-5533 GCA_020627865.1 Saprospiraceae bacterium
AGCTACATTTGTTCCGGGATAAACCGAAAGTCGTTGTCTAGGGGTAGTTGTTCCGATACCTACACTTCCATTTGTGTATATATTGTTGTTGATGGATGTGGAATGGGCGCCACTAGTTTGTAACCAATCCGTATCCCGTAGTCCAGACATGTTGGCTGTGACGGTACCGCCACCATCTGTAATTTGAAGTGTTGTTCCACTTAGCGTAGCGCTTGTATTAAATTCATCGGTGGGGTCGGCATCAGCATCATTAGGGTTGGTAATGTATCCCACATCATTTGTAAATGCAGAAACATTGGTGGGAACAGTAGGAATCGTCGGCGCATTAATCAAGTCATTGTAATCACCAGAAAAATCGTCGGTCGCATCGGTGTCAATATTAACCGGCACGTTAGCAATATTGCTCCACTCCGGCGCAATGGTAGAATTGTGGACACTTCTTGAAGGCGAGTTCTTGCTTTGTATTGGCCAGCTTAAGCTGCTGCAATTCGGCTTCTTGCCTTTGTCTTCTTTCTTTACGGATAAAATAAATGGCAAAGACCAAACCGGTCAGGGTCATGAGGGCGAACCCTATTCTATTCCTAAAAGAATCCGCTGATGTCAAAATGGAATTGTTTAGCCTTATTTCTGGGAAGGTCAATTCCTATTCCTATACACCAAAGCATATGGAGGTTGGTAGCCATATACAGCTTATTGATTTGTCCAAACTGAATAACGGATGTTTGTCTTTGTAAGATAATTGTTGAAGAATACTATTCCCGGACAAACTTATTATATCGTTGTCGATGCTGATGATGGGAGCGGCAGCGGATATGACTTGTTAGTAGACTGTCCTCCTTATCCTTCCCAAAGTGTAAAGTCCCCTGTAGGCACAAAGCATGCGTTGTGCCTACAGGGGGGGATTACCTCACAAAATCCAAAACCCATTCTTCACTTTTTCTCTAAAGATGACTTCTGATACAAACATTATTATATTAGCTTCCAGAAACCTCACCTTGACCATATTTTTAATACTGTCAAGTTTTGTAATTTTTAAACATTCATTTTTCATATTTTTATTTTTATAAATTTTTATGATGTAAAATCTAGAGCCTAAAACACTGCTTTTGTCCTTAAAACTGTTCTTCCTTAAACTGTCGTTTTTTTATCATCCCTCCTTTCAAATCTCTTACGCTATTCATTACAATAAATGCACTCGGGTCTATTTTTAAAATCTCATTTTGAAATCTGCCGATCTCCAATCGCGTAATGACGCAGTAGATAATATTGGTAGAGTCCGGGTTTTCTCCGTGTTTTCCAAAACCTCTTCTTCCCTGATAAATGGTTACTCCTTTTCCCAGTTCTTCAATGATCATCATCCGGATTTTTTCATGATGGGAAGAAATGATTGTTACGCCAATATATTCTTCTACCCCTTCAATAATAAAATCCATCGTTTTAGATGCTGATAGGTAGGTGAGGATCGAATACAGAGCGACTTCAATAGAAAGGAAATAAGCAGCCGTAGAAAAAATAAAGATGTTAAAAATAAGGACAAAGTCACCGATGCTTAGGCCAGTTTTTCTGCTCAAGTAAATAGCTAAAACTTCGGTACCATCCAGAACCCCGCCGCCTCGTACAGACAGCCCAATTCCTGCCCCAAGAAAGAACCCACCAAATACCGCTACCAACAACTTGTCAGAAGTAATTATCGGATAATCAACGAATACAAGGGTGATCGCAAGCCCAATAATGGCTAGTATACTTTTTACAACAAACGACTTATCAATTTGAAAATACCCAAGTATGATAAATGGTATATTTATTACAACGATGAGTATGGATAATGAAAAGTTGGTCAACTCTTTTATGAGAAGTGAAATACCTGTTACGCCACCATCTATAAATCCGTTTGGTAATAAAAACCCCTTTAACCCGAAAGCTGCAGAAAGGATACCAGTGGAAATGAAAACAATGTCTTTAAGTAATTGTCTTGTTGTAATTCTTGAGTTCACAAAATTGTTTATCAAGATGATCTTCATTTATGCATCTTCCTAGGGGAAGGTTTTTCAAATATTACACATGTTGTGGTCAGTAGAAAACCTGCGATAGAAGCTGCTTTTTCTAAAGCAATCCGGGTTACTTTTGTTGGATCAATAACACCAGTTTGATAGAGCTTTTCAAATTGATTACTTTGTGCATTATAGCCATAATCCGCATGGCCCGTTTTTACTTTTTCGACAATAACGGAGCCTTCTTTTCCTGCATTTTGGGCAATTTGTCTCAGGGGTTGTTCTAATGCTCGCCGGATGATATGAATACCTGTATTTTGATCTTCATTATCCCCTACCAGCTTATCAATGGCTGAAATGCCCCTGATAAAAGCAACACCGCCGCCGGGTACTATGCCTTCTTCAACGGCCGCTTTTGTAGCACTTAATGCATCGTCAACCCGATCTTTCTTTTCTTTCATCTCCAATTCGGTTGCAGCACCTATCAAAAGAATAGCTACCCCTCCAGAAAGTTTTGCAAGCCTTTCGGCAAGTTTTTCCTTTTCATAATCCGAGGTAGCATGTGCTATCTGGTTACTTATCAGTTTGATGCGGGCAGTGATCTTATTTTTTTCCCCCTTGCCATTTACAATAGTTGTATTGTTTTTGCTTACAATGATTTTCCCGGCTTTGCCTAAATCTGCAAGCGCGGTGTTTTCCAATAAAAATCCTTTTTCTTCAGAAATCACCGTTCCACCTGTTAGCACTGCCATGTCTTCTAACAATTCTTTTCTGTGTGCTGCAAAACCAGGGGCTTTGATCGCTGCAACGCTTAATGATCCCCTGATTTTATTAACGACCAATGTGGTCAATACTTCCTCGTCAATGTCTTCGGTAATTATCAACAATGTATTGCCGGATTGCGCTGCTTTCTCCAGAATCGGCAACAGGTCTTTAATATTAGCTACTTTACCATCGTAAAAAAGCAGGTAAGGGTTCTCTAATTCCGCCTCCATCTTTGCTCCGTTGGTTATAAAATAAGGCGAAAGATATCCATTGTCTATTTGCATGCCCTCTGCCAAAGTCATAGTCGTTTCTGTTCCTTTGGTTTCTTCCACTGTAATAATGCCATATTTTCCAACTTCTTGCATGGCTTCTGTTATTAGTTTCCCCATAGCGGCATCGCCATTTGCTGAAATGGTAGCTACCTGTTCAATTAAGTTTCTGTCCTCTCCAATCTGCTTCGTTTGTTTTTTCAAATGGGTGATGACTTCCTTTACCGCTTTATCTATCCCTTTTTTCAATTCCATTGGATTGGCCCCAGCAGTTACATTTTTCAATCCTATCCCGATAATGCTTTGTGCAAGCACTGTAGCTGTAGTAGTTCCGTCACCTGCTGCATCAGCAGTTTTAGAAGCTACTTCTTTAACCATTTGGGAACCCATATTTTCGGCAGGATGGGGCAGTTCAATTTCTTTGGCAACCGTCACCCCGTCTTTAGTAATAAACGGGGGACCAAATTGCCTGTCCAAAACCACATTACGTCCCTTAGGGCCTAAGGTAAGCTTTACAGCATTAGCTAGGGCATCTACTCCTTTTTTTAAAGCATCTCTTGCCTCAGTATCGAAATAAATTTGTTTTGCCATATTGTAATTAAATAGTGATTAGTTTTAGGTAATCCCATTCGTCGGAATTACATTGTTCGATATAAACACTTCACAAGCTTATTTCTTCATACCCACTTTTGATAATGGTTGAGATCATTTTGAATCTGACATTAGCCTTTATAGTGTTAGATGTATGAGCAGGAATAATGATGGATTCTCCAATTTCCAATAAGTTGGATTTATCATCAATAATTACTTCTGATTTCCCATCAATGATTTGAAGTAAAGTATCAAAAGGAGATATCTTTCCTACAAGCACTTCTCCTGAATCAAATGAAACAGCACTGATGTAGCCGGTGGTTTTTCTAAGAATAGACTTGATCACTACCGAATTAGGAAGGTATTCAACGATGTCAACAATTCTAAACGGCTTCAAGTTTTTATATTCAAGATTGTCCATTAGCGAAAGAGTCCAAATAAGTTAGGTCTGCTTGTTTGTAGGCAGGTGAGCAAGTACACACTTTTACCCCGCTTGTGTAATCGGTCAGGGTACACGGTAAAATAGAATCTATTTTATATTTCATCATCACTTGTTCTATTTTTTTTATTACGTTTAGCTGCTTTTTCAGCTCTTTTTTCTTTGAGGGTTTTTGCTGGTGCTTTTTTTCCTGATTTTTTACCTCCGTCTTTGTCTTTTGACATAATATTTATTTTTTTAATGAATAATATTTTTTCAGCATAGGGCATTAGGACGCTGAATCAAAATGTAAATTGTTGGTATTTAGCTTTTTTTGTCTATTAAATGCGGAACTCATGTTCCCATAAAATAATCAATTAAGCAACCAACAGGAATGAATTGAAAAGGTGTTAGTTTTACCCGAGTAGTAGAAAAGAAGGCAGGTTTTGCATTGCCTGCCCCCCTATGTTTTCTTTAAATTGTAGTTGCACGATCTTTTAAAAATACAGTTTTCTTTTAGATAGAAAACTTCTGATGCATTGAAAAGGCTTTAGTTTTTAAAAATATTCCTGACTATCGAAAGTCTTTTGTTTAATCTGATTACTAGGCGAGTTAGTATGTCATTTTCTTTAACAAATTCAAGTGTCACATCAGAGAACACTAATTGTCCATATTGCCCGTTAAGGTTTTGAGACAGCCCATCCCAATTGCCGGGAATGGCATTGAGTCCTTTATGATTAAGTACGTTGTCCATCTTATTGTATGTATTAAACGATAATGATTAAAAACCTTTAACAATACAAAGATGCCGTCATTTAAGACATAAAGCATTACACATCTACGGCAAATACTTACACATATCACATGTTTTCTAAATTTTTATTTCGTTTTTGCTTCATTTTCTTGTAGAAAGAAGGAGTCAGCCCCGTTATTTTTTTAAATTGATTGGATAAGTGTGCAGGGCTACTATAATGAAGTTTATATGAAATTTCCGAAAGATTCAGCTCGTCATATAGTATCAACTCTTTTGCCCTTTCTATTTTGTGAATAATAATGTACTGCTGTATGGTAATTCCTTTGACCTCCGAAAAGATATTGGCCAGATAGGTGTAATCATAATCTAATTTTTCGCTGATGTAATCAGAATAATTTACTTTTGGTAATTCATCAGAATAATGAATCATTTCCGTTATTACATTTTTAATTTTTTCAATCAGGATACTCTTTTTATTCTCTAAAACCTCCAAGCCCGACTTCAGCAGGTTTTTGCTTAACTCTTCCCGCTGCTCTTGGGTAATGTCTTCCAAAATTTCAACCACGCCCAACTCAACTATGGCATAATTCAAGCCCAACTTCTTTAATTCTTCTTTTACCACCATCTTGCATCGTAAGCTGACCATATATTTGATAAATAATTTCATATTGTTTTATCTTATCCTTCCATAATAAAAATTTCTGTTGTCTTTTCAAAGAAAGACAACAGAAATTTTTTAGGCTCT
>JAHDGC010000509.1:5543-5822 GCA_020627865.1 Saprospiraceae bacterium
CAAGGCAAAAAACGTAGGCGATGCAGGGCATCGACGAGGCTTTTTAACGTAGTATAGTGGAAAAAGATGACGCAAAAATGGGTAATTTATTATTTTAGTTTGCCTTATCTTATTTCGTCGTTCCTGAACTAATTCTTCTGTTGTATAGTGATTTTTATAACAAGGCTATCCCTTGGCTTTAAGCTAAGCGGTAGCCTTGTTCTTTCTAAAAAAAACTCATTGATGATTTTACTCCTTACAAGTGCTGAAAAATAACACCAATCATTATGTTGATAGATA
>JAHDGC010000510.1 GCA_020627865.1 Saprospiraceae bacterium
AAACAATACAGCTACTGGATATGATGCTTTGAGTAACAACAGTACAGGCGATAATAACACTGCTAATGGATGGGGTGCTTTATACAACAATACTACCGGCACGGCTAACACTGCTATTGGTTATGGAGCCATGTATAATAATACAGACGGATCAAACACCGCTATTGGCTATAAGGCTATGTATTCCAACACTACAGGAGGTTTAAACACTGCAATTGGATATATGGCTTTGTTAAACAATACTGGCGGAGGACATAGAACTGCACTAGGAAATAGTGCCAATTCCGTAGGTTCCTATTGGAATAACACCGGAGTAGGTCATAATGCTGACTGCACAGCTAACCACCAAGTTCGCATCGGTAATGCCGACGTCACCAGCATCGGTGGCTACGCTGGTTGGACTACACTCCCCTCCGACGCCCAATTCAAAACCCAAATCAACGAAAACATCAAAGGCCTAGCCTTCATCCAGAAACTACGCCCCGTAAGCTACCAACTGGACTTAGGTAAAATAGACGATTTCTTTGCCAAGCACTATAACGAAAGAGACTCCTCCGGCATGCTCCAAAATGCAAAAAAACAACACATTCGCTATTCCGGTTTTATTGCGCAAGAAGTGGAGGAAGCTGCTCGGCAAGTCGGCTATGATTTTAGTGGGGTCGATGCCCCTAAAAACGATAAGGATTTTTATGGCTTGCGGTATGCGGAGTTTGTGGTGCCTTTGGTGAAGGGGATGCAGGAGCAGCAGGAGATGATCACAAAACTAGAGGCCGAAAATGTGGTGTTGGAAGAAAAGGTGAAGGAGATAGACGAGCTTAAAATAAGGCTTGAAGCGTTGGAAACGATGCTGAAGGAACAGGAATAAGTCGGGATAAATCTGGTTGTCGGCTTCTACTGGCAGCCAGATTTGTACCTTAATTTTCTCTGAACTTACTAATCACCACAAGTAGCACAGGTAAACATAGATTATTTAGCCAAGTTTGTAAAGATAAAAATGTTTGAATGTATAGCATTATCTATGTATCTTGTCAGTGATTTTAAATCAGTATAACAAATACAAGAGATAAGTATCACAAATATATCCGGGAAGCATTAGAAGGCGACGGATGGACAATAACCCATGATCCGATGTACCTAGTTTATGGCGTGAGTACAGTTGAGATAGATTTAGGGGCGGAACGCTTGGTTGCAGCGGAGCGTGGAGATGAAAAAATAGCGGTAGAAATTAAAAGTTTTATGGAAGCATCCAAAGTGTATGCTTTTCATCAAGCATTGGGACAATACATGGTTTATAAAATGGCACTTCAGTATAATGCTGAGGAGAGAACTTTGTTCTTGGCCATAACTTCGGATGTTTATAATACGTTTTTTAAAGATCAGCAAATGGTCGAAGATGCTATAAATAAATTAGGATTACGCTTATTGATTGTAGATATTGTAACTAAAAAAATAGTAAAATGGATAAAGTAAGTACCTATGCTAAATATATAGAAACCCTTTTACACAAACATGCCGACTTTAAACCAATCGGTGATTGGAAGGAATATGAAAATCAAGTCATCATAGATAAAAACCTCCGACACTTTCAATTAATGCGGGTAGGTTGGAAAGGAGCAGATCGTACCCACCATTGTGTGTTGCATTTGGATTTAAGAGCAGATGGAAAAATATGGGTGCAGGAGGATTGGACAGAGCGTGGGCTTGCTAATGAATTAATGGAACTGGGTGTTCCTAAATCAGATATTGTTTTGGCTTTTTACGCACCTTTTCGCAGGGAAGATACAGGCTTTGCGCAAGCATAATGATTGGTATCCAGTAAATATTTCAATCTAGGGAATCTATTTGGCGATCAGTATTACGATTATCTCTTAAAAACTGAATCAGATCTTCTGCGCTTTGCCCGTCATTGGCCCAAGCACCAGACAACTTTCTCCATCCGTCTGTATCTTGTTTTGATGCTTTAGCGGGACGGATAGAATCCATGATTCTCGCAACCAGTTCTATTTTTTCATCTGTACCGAGCTGTTCTAAAATAGCCCATAGATATTCAACATTTTTGTAATAACCTGCTTTCATAATTATGATTTTGCAAATTAACTTGAGAAAAGTATATCATACTTTTTTCAAAGATAGCATGTTTTAGTAAGATTAAAAGTGTTTATAAGTGAAGTGTGCAAAATAAATTAAGCCAAAAGGTACTTGATATTATATTAACCTTCACTAATTTCTAAATAAGATTATGTTTCAATGTACTTATTTGATGAAAATCGGCATTTCATTGCGGTCGAAGGTACGTCGTGGTGGCGATGGCCTGTCAAAAAACTGTCCGACCGGAGGGAGTTTTTTTTGACAAGCATTTTTGGTTACTTTTTGTGCGAATGCAAAAAGTGACAAAAGCCAAAAAAGAACCAGATTTTCCCGATTTTAAGGCGAAGTGCCAATCATAAATTGTACATCCATTTTGAATTATGACTCAATTTCACTAAACAGGTAACTTATGCAAAAATAAGTTTTTCAACAGACAATTGCATGTTATTCTCGAAGTTTTTTACACATTCTAAATGTTATTTTATAACAAAATAAATACATTAAATATTTAAAAAGCTACTGGTTAGCTTTTCAAACCAATTCTACACACTTAAATTCATCGTAACATGAAAAACAATTTCACCTTCAGCATGGTGCTGATACTGCTTTTTATTGGCTTTATGCAACATTGGGCAACAGCACAACTACCCGCCCATGCCCCCGACCAGCTTATCATCAAATGGAAAGCCAATCGGACTTTGGCACAAAAAAACAAATTAAAAAATCAATTGGCCATAAAGCAAGTCAAAAAAATGCCCTTGGCCGGAGTAGAATTATTGCAACTCTCAACTAATTACAACAATGAAATTACAGACATTCTACAAACCCTGCAACAACACCCCGACATTGCTTTTGCAGAACCCAACTACATCGTCAGCTCCATCGCCACCCTACCCGATGATCCCGTCTTCGGAAATCTTTGGGGCATGGATAACACCGGACAAAGTGGCAGCACCCCAGATGTAGATATTGACGCCCCCGAAGCATGGGATATTACGACGGGCAATAACAACATGGCCGTTGCCATTATCGACACGGGCATTGATTGGGCACACCCAGACCTTGTTGATAACATCTGGCAAAATATGGGCGAGGATGCAGATGGGGATGGACGGGTACTGGAATGGAACGGTAGCACATGGATTTTTGACCCCGGAGACGAAAACGGTATAGACGATGACAACAATGGTTTTGCAGATGACTTTGTCGGGTGGGATTTTGCCAATAACGACAATAATCCCTATGATGATAACGGGCATGGCACCCACTGTGCCGGGACGGTTGGCGCGAGGGGTGATAATAACATTGGTATCACGGGTGTATGCTGGGATGTAAAAATGGCCGGGCTTAAATTTTTATCGGGAGCAGGTTCTGGCTATACTTCCGATGCTGTCGAAGCCCTGAACTATGCTGTTATGATGAATATCCCGATCAGCAACAACAGTTGGGGCGGTGGCCCCTATTCCCAAGCCTTGTTTCTTGCCCTTCAAAATGCGGAAGCTGCCGGGCATTTATTTGTTGCGGCTGCCGGAAATAATTATGGAAATAATAACGATAGTAATCCGGTCTATCCTGCATCTTATGCTAACGATAATATCATTGCGGTAGCTTCCATTGATCGGAATGACAACCGTTCTTCCTTCTCCAACATCGGGCCTACGACCGTAGATCTCGGTGCCCCGGGCAGTGCTATTTACAGTTGTTTACCCGGAAATGCCTATGGTTATCTAAGCGGCACTTCGATGGCCTCCCCACATGTAGCTGGCGCATGCGCATTGTTGTGGGGAGCATACCCCGATAAAAATCAAGCAGAAATCAAGGAGGCTATACTCAACACTACGGTGCCGACAATCGCTCTAAATAGCAATGTACTTACGGGCGGAAGATTAAATGTGTTTAATGCCTTGCAATATTTTCCGCCTTCTGAACCTAGTCCGGTATGCGGAAGTGTATTCGCAGACTCCGGTGTGCGAGGGGGTTGTTATGATAATAATGAAATGATTACCACTATTCTTTGCCCCGATAATCCCGATGATATTGCACAGGTAACATTCACCTATTTTGATGTAGAACAATCTTCTTCCGGGGCATGCAATGATAAGCTAGAAGTTTTCGATGGCAACAGCACTGCCGCCCCTTCTTTGGGTATATATTGCGGCCAATCAAACAGTGTGATTCCGGGACCTTTTACATCGACAGACACTTCCGGTTGTCTAACCTTCAAGTTCACCTCCGATGCTTCCGTCATCCGAGAAGGTTGGAATGCTTTGGTTGATTGTTACTCCTCTTCTAATGGTCGGTTACGGGATTCGCTTGCCCTTGTCGCCCTATACAATGCTACCGACGGAGAAAACTGGACAACAAGCTGGTACTTGTCGGCTTCGATGGATACTTGGTACGGTGTGACGTTGGAAGGATGTTGTGTAAAATCCGTGCTTCTAAACAACAATAATCTTACGGGAACACTCCCCCTTGAAATCGGCAAGCTCGACAACCTTACCGATTTTGGATTAGATGACAATAATCTTAGCGGCACCATCCCAGATGCTATCGGAAACTTGAATAATCTGGAATGGTTGTATTTAAATAACAATGAATTAACAGGTACAATTCCTTCAGGATTGGGAGCTGCCACCAATATGGTTTACCTCGGGTTGGGTGGGAATCATTTATCTGGAGAAATTCCTCCCGATCTGGGTGCATTAAGCAACTTGTTGATTCTATTTCTATCAGGTAACGAGCTTACCGGAACCATCCCCCCGACACTTTCAGGCATGAGCAACTTGTCCTCTTTATTTTTGGATGACAATGCCTTCTTTGGGGCAATCCCTGCTGCACTCGGTACCCTCCCGAACATTTTGCGCATCAGCATCCAAAACAATAATTTCACCTTTGAAGGCATGGAAACCTTGCTTGATGCCGGAATACTTTTGTTGGAATATGCACCACAGGCCAATATACCGATAAGCGTTTCTGGGGATGTTTTATCTGTCGATGTTGGGGGCGATCTTACACAAGCTACCTTTACATGGTTCAAAGATGGCGTATTGGAACAAAGCAATGTCGGCAACAATAGTTTCACCACGACAGAACCGGGCATTTATTGTTGTGAAATAAGCCACACCCAGCTTACCCAACCCGGGAATCCTACACAAGACCTTATCCTGAAAAGCGAAGTTTACGAAATTGTTCCACCACCCGTATGGCCGGGAGATTTCAACAATGATGGCACAGCATCCGATGATGATTTGATTTTTTGGGGTGTCGCCTTTGGCAGTACCGGCCCTACCCGTCCGGATGCCACCGCAAGCTGGACAGCACAACCTTGCCCCGACTGGCCAACAACCATCCAAGGCGTAAATGGCAAACACCAAGACGGCAACGGGGATGGCATAGTAGATTCACAGGACAAGACGGTATTAAGTGCCAACAAGGGCAATGTTCGTCCGGCAGCCCTCATGGCCAATAACATCAATGGCACCAACTATTCCCTTGAGCGACTGAACATGCAGATAGCTGGCGTTTTGCGCTACGGGGTTAATCTTGGCCAAGCAGGTATTCCGATTAATGTACATGGGTTTGCTTTTCAGGTTTGTTTCGGCAATCTTCAGGTAAATGATGCTTACATGGATATTTCTAATTCCTGCCTTGTCCCAGAGCATCAATTAGTCAATTACGATGCCGCTTCCAATTGTTTAAATGTAGCCCTAACAA
>JAHDGC010000511.1 GCA_020627865.1 Saprospiraceae bacterium
ACGTAGGTAGTGTTATTTGTCAAGGCCGTGAACTCATAGTCTACTGTTGTAGCCGGTTCACCCCATGCAGTGGAGATTTTTTCATTTTCTATGATGTCTTTTACCGCTACTTGTGTCGAAACATTATACATCTCCCATTCCCACTTTATTTTTTTGCCCTTTTCTAACTTTCCACTTGATTTTGTAAACCAAAAGTTAGTGGTAATACTGGGGTCAATAAAGGAATTAAAAACCGCATCCACAGATTTTCTGATGAGCATTTGTGTTTCTATAGTAGGAAGATTCTTATTTCCCATTTATAAAAATATTTTATTTTGAATATTATTCGTCTCTTTATCCGTACTACCCAAAGTTAAGGATATTTAAAAACAATCCAAAATACAATTTTTTTGGTTACAAAAATGAATTCGTCACAACTTCACTTAAACTTTCTCCTTTCCTATCCGTTCTTATATGTACTTTTGCCTTTTTAATCCAGAATATTTCTACCTTACCAAACAATGACTGAAAAAAAGAATACTTATACCGAACTCATCCGATTACTCAAACTCGAAAAAGAGGCGGACTACGAATACCACAAGAAACTGGCAGAACAACTTTCCCTTACGGAAAAAAAAGAACAAGGCCTCCTTTGGTATCCGCTCCAAGTGGTCAAGACTGGTTTTGCCATCGGGGAAAGGGCGTTTGTTATTTTACAACGGGCCGATGGGGAAAAGCGTCCGCATATGTTGCGCTCTGGAAAACTGATCAAATTGTTTACCCAGCTCCCAAGGGTCAAGCAGCCAGAATACAACGGCATCATTCAATATGTCAATAAAGACAAAATTAAAATCATCCTTAATACGGATACTTTGCCAGATTGGATTGCTTTGGGCAATGTTGGTGTTGAACTGACCTTCGATGAACGAACCTACCAAGAAATGGAAAAGGCGATGAAAAAGTTGTTAACGGCCAAAGGAGATCGCCTTGCCGAATTACGCAGTATCCTTATCGGAAAACAAGAAGCTCGATTCGCTCCCTCAAAAGAAACTATCGAAATTCCCGCACTCAATCCGTCACAGAACAAAGCCTTAAACAATATAATTGCAGCACAAGATATAGCTATAATTCATGGCCCACCCGGCACTGGAAAAACAACCACTCTTGTAGAAACCATTCATATCCTTTCTAAAAGGGAACAAACGATTTTAGTGACTGCTCCTTCTAATGCCGCCGTCGATTTGCTAACCCTTAAGCTAGCGGAAAAAGGACTCCGCGTAGCGAGAGTTGGAAATATTTCTCGTGTAGATGAAGAAATTCTCAACCACACCTTGGATATACAAATCGCCAATCACCCAGAGAGCAAGCACATAAAAAAGGTCAGGATCCAAGCTGCGGAATGTAGGAAAAAAGCAGGTCGATACAAGCGAACTTTTGGCTATGAAGAACGCACCGAAAGACGCAACCTCTACAAAGAAGCCGGCGAACTTTCTGCATGGGCTAAACAACTGGAAGATCGTTTAGTAGATCAAATTCTGGGTAGCGCCCATGTCATTACGGCCACTTTAATAGGAAGTACGGCAAGAGAATTAACAGGTAGATCATTCAATACCCTCGTCATTGACGAAGCTGCCCAAGCAATGGAAACAGCCTGTTGGGTTCCGATAGTCAAAGCCAACAGAATTGTACTGGCTGGAGACCCATTTCAGTTACCGCCAACGATAAAATCAAATGACGCTGCCCGACAAGGGTTAGGCATTACTTTGTTAGAAAGATGTCTTGATTTTATCCCACATATTTCCTTATTGAATATTCAATATCGGATGCACGAACACATCATGGGCTTTTCCAATCAATATTTTTATCAAGGTCAGT
The DNA here is from genome assembly GCA_020627865.1 of Saprospiraceae bacterium. Classification (GTDB taxonomy): domain Bacteria; phylum Bacteroidota; class Bacteroidia; order Chitinophagales; family Saprospiraceae; genus JAHDGC01. The sequence goes on from JAHDGC010000511.1 coordinate 1,855, forward strand.
TAAATGCTGATGAAACCGTGAGACATCACCAACTCTTCGAAGGAGACATTGCGATGGAATACATAGATACAGCAGGCTGCGGTTTTGATGAAAAAACAGAAGAGAAATATAAGAGCCGTTTCAATCCAGACGAGTACAATATTCTAAGAGAACATCTTTTGCTGCTTGAACAGCATCTAAACACAGAGGAAGCTCCTTCTATTGCCATCATTTCTCCTTACAGACAACAGGTCATTTACATGAAAGAACAAATTGATACAGAGGAACAATTAAAGGCGCTAAAACTTTCTGTAAATACCATTGATGCTTTCCAAGGACAAGAGCGCGACATCATTTAGATCTCCTTAGTTCGTTCCAATGAAAAAACAGAAATCGGATTCTTATCGGACTATCGGCGTATGAATGTTGCCATGACAAGGGCACGAAAAAAACTCATCATCATCGGAGATAGTGCTACCATTGGCAATGATATTTTCTATAGTAAATTTCTAGAATACTGCGAAAAAATAGGCAGCTACAGAAGTGCTTGGGAGTTTATGCAATAAAGATTTCCCTCTAAAGCAGAAGACCCCTCTCCAACTTTTTGGATCGGGTCTTCACCTTCTAAAAAATTACGCTTTAAATATATCTTCAGAATAGAGAGCAGAGACTCAAGAGTAGAGACAATCCCTTTCCAACACAGCTCCTTTTTTCAACAAAACATCCCTCTCCGACACGGCGTCTGTCCTCCGATAATGAGCGAAGCGAATGATCTAAAACCTAACACACATCCCACCATAGAAAAAATATCCCCTTCAGAACCCCGCGTCTGACTTCTCTCAGCGAAGCGACCTCTACTCTCTCAGGCGAAGCCGGTCTGACATCTAATAACTCCAAAGGTCATGTTCAAAATTAAAAATCTCCATCTTCGCCTTCTCCGCCTCCAACAATAAATCTACACCAGAAAGATAATCCTGCAACCTCCGATCATGAATATTAGACACCTTATAAATCACACTCGAAAACTCCCTTCGCTCCATCAAATCCTCCCACGACACCAAACTCGAATCATTCCCACTATTAAACACCTGCTCCCTTGCCAACAACTCCCGACACTCCGGATAATAAACCCAAAACAAAGGACGCTCATATTTAAAATTACCCTCGTCATCATACTCATTAATCAACGGAGCAATCCCGAGAATTCTAACTTCTATAGCAGAACGATTCGTATCAAAATACCAGACTTCCTTCAGGCGAAACCGTTTCACATCAGATATATCTATTTTATTTTCTACCACCCGCATTTCCTCCACCAACGTTTCCGGATTCAGGATATAGATGGTATCCCTAGTTGCGCCCATACTTGCCACTTCGTCTGCCGTTAACTGAAAGCTAAATTTATCATCTTCCGTACTAAATGCACGAATCTTTTCATCAACAATTCCCTCCAATAAAATCTCGAAAAACGGACGTTCCGGATAAGCAAAAGTCAAGTTCATCTTTTCCCGAACATCCAATATTCGCCAAACTTTTTTCTCCCAAAGTATATCCGCTTCCCGCAAAGGAGGGTAAGATAAAACCTGCTTTTCTAACATTACATTTTTGGCAACCACACCATCCAAGGGCGGATCATCAGGTAATGTCTCGGCATTTTGGGCAAATAATAGATTCACGACAAACAAAGTAGCCAACAATATTTTAATTTTCATTGTATTTTAATTTTTCGAAACAAAATAATTACAAAACAACATAGCATGCCTATTCCTAATGGTGTGCAATTAGAAAAACGAAAACAGAATTAGATATGCAAAAAAACTCCTTGCCCTCAAAGCTACTGGTTAGCTTGAAGCTAACCAGTAGCTTTGGCAAGTACAATCTTAAAACTTAAATAATCTTAAATACAAGAGCGGGTAACTTTCTCCCGGCAGAGTCTCCGGGGCACTTAGCTTTAATATCATCAAAGTAGTAAAAATCTCCGGGCTTTGCCCGATCAATCAGTTTTCTCGACATCTTGTCAAAACGGCCTCCCTTGTTCAAATTGTCAATAGGGTCTTCTCGGTAACCAACTCTCGTCAGACGATAACTCATAATGTTACATTTCGCATCAAAGTCGAAGTGCTCTAGTAGTGCAAACAATCCCTGTTGTGCTTTAAAAGTTCCGCTTTTCATTCGCCCTCCATTAGCGTTTGGCCCTATGCCTAAGGATGCAACAGGATCGGGAATTTTCTTTACCCGAAAAGGAAAACTCGTTCGAGTCAATCCTCCCCCGGATAGAACGATAAAAACTTCTCCCGGATTGTGAACATGTGCGTTAAATTTACCGTTTGAAATTTTTTCTAATTTGACTCCTTCCCCCCGAACATTCAATTCAAAAGATGGTACTCCAGCAGCCGTAACGGCAATAGGATTATCCACACCGATATACAAAACATTCATCTTCTCTGCCGCAACGTTGCATGATCTTTCTCCAACTTCGTACTCAAATTCGGCCGCTTCAACGGTTATCTTCCCAGTAACTGGATTCCGGATAGAAACCTCTGCTCGAAACTTATGTACCCCTGTTCGGTCTGCAATTTTTTGATATTTTACACGACCATTTCTAACGGGTAATTCTTTCCCATCAACTTTAATGGAAATAGCTCCCGGAACTTCATTGTAAGCTCCGAGAAACAAATCAGCTTTATATTTTTCGCCTCGTATAACATAATTTTTACGAGGAGAAGAGATGATATTAAATCCTGTAAATACTTCATCGTCCCCACCACATTGATTTAATAAATAGTTCAATACCAAACCTTCTGTAGCCCGCACATCATTTTTTAATTTATTGAAAATAGGTAAGGTTGCCGCAAGGGGCATTTGATAAAAATTGTAATGCGACCAATTGTGTTTATCCGCAGAATTTTTCCAAGATTCATCAATCTCCAGCACCATTTTTTTTGTATATTCTTCGCGAGATGCTTCATCAATAAGATTCAGAAACTTTTCCCGATAAGTTGTAATTAAGTCCTGAAGTACTCGCCCTTTGCCCTTATCCTGCATAGGTTCTGTCCCTACTAAAAAACGAGTTGTAATATCTTTATTTTTCTCACCTTTCAGGGAACGACTCAATTCATCGCCAGCTTCATTGTAAATAATATGGTAATCTCCATCATCAACCAAACCGTTCCCATCGCCAGAAGCATCAATCATATAATCGACAATAGCATCAATGGAATCACAAAGAATCCTTGCATATTCTTGCACGGAAACAGCAGCATCTGCATATGGTTTCAACCCTTCCGGATCTTTCCGAATCAAACGCTCAATCTTTTTCGGAATCACGTTGTTACTATTTTCTAAAATAAGGGCGGATTGCTCAAGCCCATTGTTCAGGGATTTGAGTGCCTGAAAAATTTCAGCAGAAACATTGAGTGCCAACATAGCAGTAAGTACCAGATACATGAGGTTAATCATTAACTGCCGCGGCTGTTTTGGTATTGACATAAATTAGCCGGTTTTATTTTGCAAATAAACAAGTGGTGCAAATCACAAATTTACAACAATATGATTACACATTAATGCATTAAGAACTACATTAGTGTTCATTTACAAATGGTCCACAAAATTGTTTAAGTAAAAATTTTTCAGAAGGATAAGTATATTCGTTTTGAATAGCGTTATACCATCATAACGCAGATAAGGGAAAAAGTAACATTTTAGAAAGGAAAAAATTTAATTATTTTTTGTTCTTTAAAACCCAATCAAAACCAAATAGCATAATATCATTATAATTAGACAAGGGTTCCCAATGTACATTTTCAATACGATAATCGTAAACAGTATATAAAGACAATCCTTTAAATATATTAAAACTAATCCGAGAAGCTTAGCCAAATATCATAATCTACATGCTCCATGAGTAATTGAAAATGAACTACCCCGACCCAGAGGGTACGGGGTATCGCCCCACAAGGCTAAACA
>JAHDGC010000512.1 GCA_020627865.1 Saprospiraceae bacterium
ACCAGCCTGTACATCTTCAAATTCCAACAAGGTATTGTCAAAATTCAAAGTGTACTGATAACCGATGATTGCGTTAAAGTCTTTGGCGTAAACAGCCACATCATACATTTCCCCTTTCCGTACTTGCTGATCTGCTACTTCAAAAATCAGCTTGCCATCAAAGCTTCTATCTTCTGTTCCTAACAAGGTATTTGGGATAGCCGAGTTATTTACATCCCCTATTTTCACACCAATAAAATTATTGGTCATACTCGCCTCCTCTATATCATTGAGGAAAATTTGTTCGGGAAAAATCGTAGCAAAAGGATTTGTAGGATCGGGGAATACGAAATCAGCATCTACAAATCGCCATGAAGTATTGGTCGGGAATTCGGTATCAATATTGAGGATCAACCTTCGCATTTGCACGAGGTCAAAAGTCGTTACCGAACCAGAATGATTCGCATCGGCAGCGATAATTTTATACGGAGAATCCAACAATTCAATCCCGAGAATATGTTTACTTACTAATACAATATCATAGGTGGTCACGCCATTCAGCGGGTTAATATTTTTCTCTGGTGTAATGGTATAATTTTCGCCCATGATGGCACCAAACTGATAATGTCCATCGCTCTCTGTAAGGAATGGGTCAACCATTGAATTTGCAGAATTCAAATCAACAGTCACTTCCCCAATCATTTCATCCATCTCGGTATAAATTTGCCCGCCAAGCTGGAAGGCAACACAGGCACCATTCGGGTCTTGAATGTTCGCATAAGTCGCCCCCATTTCCCAGTTGCCTGCCTCATCCACAACGTACACCTCAACATTGGCAAAACCGAGGTTATCACAAGTGAAAGTAACACTGTTGCCCAAGGCTTCTATTTCTTCCAAGGTTGTTAAGTCTGGAGAAGTAGGATACACGATGCGGATATAAAAGGACAAGTCCTCACTTGCCGTACAGTTATCAAAACTACCGGAGTTTGGTGCATCAAAATCGTTGCCCCACAGGGTAACTTCTTGGCCGTAAGGCATCACGACAGTTGCCAACCCGTTGATCAGCACAGGTGTCGGATTTTTGCAGTCCTTAACCGTAAAGCTATAGTCACAAGTAGTAATGTTGCCGCAGTTGTCCTCTACCGTCCAATAAATATGATGTGTCCCCACAGGGAAATCATTTGTTGCATTATTGGAATCGCCGTTAAACAGTGGGCCACTATCCAAAGTTCCATCGTAAAAAGCATCAATCTGGTAACTGTAATTCAAATCTTCGGAGCATGCATCCGTTGCTTCTAGCATCAAAACAACTTCGGTAGCACCGCAATTAATGTCGTAATTACAAACTTCAATATCACTGCAATCTGAAAGAATTTCAGGCTCGACATCGTCAACAACCTTGATCACTTGGGCATATTGCCAATAGCCATCCGAGAATGGAAATTGGCTATCATCAAATTGACACCAATCTATGATGATCCAAGTCCGCACAATTTTATAACAAGCATCTTCCGTTATCTCGAATATTTGATCGCTATACGTTACGGCAAGCAAATCACAAGCATCTTCGTCGATAACTGGAGCGTTATAACCATCGGGCAAATCTTCCGGTTCTGTACCAGCGCCACAAGTGGCATCATAATCTTCAGGCCATGTGATGTCATTATCGGAAAATGGAGCGGAATTCTCAAGGATAATAAGTTGCTCACAGGTTGCCATTCGACCATCTCCATCCTCAGCTGTCCAAGTACGGACAATGGTTCCTTCTCCACAGTTGTCTATAACTCCAGAATCGGAAATCGTAACGGTAACCTCACAGTTATCAGAAGCAGCAGGGTAATAACCGACGAGTTCTCCATTAAAGAAAGTTGGTGCACCGCCATTACTGTTGCCGACCAATTCCGGCACATCGCTATAATCTGCATGGCACTCCAGTGTTTTATTTGGCGGACAAACAATAACGGGGTCAAGTTTATCTTGCACGGTTACCTCCACCATACATTCATTAAAACGGCCATCGTCATCGTCTTCAAAACCATCAGCAGGAACAATATCGTATACCCGCATCCGCACAAGAACGGTTTCTCCAATATCGCTACAATCAAATTCTACACATTCCGTAAAATCAACATTATTGGAAGCATCCATTCTTTTGATTCGAATATGAATTTCGCTGCAATTATCGTAACTACCATCATCGAAAGTATTCCAACAAACGATAGCTGTTCCGTCAGTGTTGATGGAAACTACCGTATGTTCGTCGCAAATCGCTACCGGAGGTGTGGTATCTAAAATATCAAGCGTGGTTACGCAAGGCATTGCTTCATTGCCACAAGCATCTTGCACGAAATAGGTTATGTCATATGTACCTCCCGCAAGGGTAAGCACATCTCCAACCTGATGCTCGCTAATTGTGCCATCCGGTGCAGTTAATTGTACAACAATATTGCCTGCATCCGAGCAGTTGTCTGCAAAGCCATCAATATCCAAAATCGTGACATCTGCCTCACACAATCCCTGTGCCGTTTCCGCGATGACATCTTCATAAACTGGACAGTCAAAAGTTGGGGCTTCATTGTCCTCAACCTTGATAATTTGTGTTTTCAATGTGGATTCCGAATTACACCAGTCTACAACTGTCCAAGTACGTACTACTTTATAGCCACCACCACACAGGTCAGCGATTGGGGCATCATAATAAGAAGCTGCTAAGTTGCAATAATATTCATTGATTGGGTGCACACCGTAAAACGTAGTTACGACAGGGAAGCCATCATAGCCATTATCATAAAGGGTTTGTGGTGATACATCTGGCAACTCGTCACAGCCTACGACAAAAGATTCTGGCAAAGTAGCATCTGCGATGGTCGCTTTGCGAATAGTGATCGTTTGTGTACAAGAAGCGGTATTCCCACTTTCATCCGTCGCGACAAAAGTTCTTATTAGTATATCCTCCTCACAATCTCCACCGTCTGAATGCTCATCACTATACGATATTGCTACTTCGGAGCAATTATCCGCTACGGTTGGATTTCCAGTATCTAAAATTTCACCAGCCTCCAATATTGTACTTTCTGGTGTATATACATTTTCTATATCCGTACAAATAAGATCAAGCGTGGAATCATCCGGACAGGTAATTGTTGGTGCCAATTTATCCTCGACGATAAGCATGCCCCAGCAAGAGTTTCCTGAACAAAGATGTTCTATGCTGGCGGTATAACTTCCGGTAGCTGCAATCACATTATCCGGCAAGATATTCCCATCTTCATCCGTAAGTGTTACTTGGTAACTATCATTCGGATAAAGCGCATCCCCTTCCAGTATCATATCGGGCATGATGGCTGCCTGACAATTTTCATCTAAGGAAACTTGGACAAGATCATTGCAAACCAATACGCCATCGGCCTCCACAGTTACCTCAAGGCTAGCCGTTCCGCTACAGCCATCCGCTGTGGTTTCCGTTACATTGATCGTATGTGGCCCATTGGAGTCAGCACTCCACTCCACTGTTATAGTGCTACCATTATCGGCAGTTATGTTTCCAGCATCTGGGATATCCCAATCATAAGTGTTTCCATTATCCGTAACGGAATAAGTCACGGCAGTTTCGGGGCAAACCATATCTTCTCCGGAGATAACTGGAGCAGGTGTATCCGCAATGGTATAGGAGACAATAGTTTGATCGGAGCAGCCATCCGCAGTCGTTACCACAACATAAATATCATTGGTATTGGGTAAGGTAACCATAGTGGCATCAGCGAACACCGTTCCGGAACCCGTTGGATCATCATCATACCACTCGAAGGTATGGGTAGGATCGCTGATTAAATCATTGTAATCATTAAGATTAACAACAGCCGTTCCGCTTCCATTGACATCTTCACAGATGACCAAGGCAGGATCATCTACAGGGCATTGCGCCATGAGATTTTTTGCCGAAAAGCTAAAACAACAAAAGAGAAAAGACAGGACTAGAAAATTGCTGGACGTAAAACACTTTTTCATGAGTATCATTTTTTAAAACTCAATTAGGGAAGTGGTCAAAGAGTATGTTTGGGACAACCACTAAAGTTTTGAATATTGTGTAAATGTTAGTTTGATCAGTAAAAACAATTGCATAGTCAAAAAGACTTTGTTCATACAAAAAGTAAAATCAAGATATTATCAACAGGCATAGCTGCATGATAAATCCTGACAAAGATTTTATACTCGTACTTATGAATTGATTTTACTTGATTGGATTTCAGTGTATGTTAGCAATCGGGTTTTGGAACACTAAAAAATACAAGTTTAGTTTCAGAGGTTGGGAATTATTACCTAGTAAGCAGACTTACTTCGAGACTGTTAATAGTATTGCATGTACAAAAACATGCATTCAACTCACATTAAAGCGCTTATGCATAAGAAATAATCCTAATAGCGGTTAAGGGATGGGATTTCAGGAGAGGATTGAGGAATCAAAATATTATATTTCTCCTAAATTTATAAACAAATATAGGCTTTTCATATGGAAAGTTCCAATTTTTTTCAAAAAAAATACATATATAAATTTTTCATAACGCGTTTATTATCAATAGTTTGCAGATAGCACAACTGTCAATATTGAGTTTAAACCGACTCATCCCCTCTGTTCTTTTGTTTCTATAACATTAAGTAGCCAGTTTCTCAGCATCAAGATAGAAGTGGTTTGAATTCGCTCCTTGAGGGTGGAGATGTCGGTTTCATTTTTCATAATTTGGCTCAGGAAATATAGGAAATTAAGATAAGAAGTTCGGACATCATCGATGATTCCTTTTTGTCTTTTCAGGTAAATTTTGAAGGAATTAATTAAAGAAAAAAGCACCTCAGTTTCATTCGTTTGGTAATATACCTTACAGAGCAAAAGCTTTGTCCCCAAGCTATAAGAAACATCCGTAAATTTAACAAGGCTTAAATGTTCGATAACCTTATCCCATTCCTTTTGGGCATAATACAATTCTGCAAGATTATAATTCAGGGCATTATCCCTAGAGTCCTCCGGCAAACTATTGCTATTGTTGTAAATAAAATTTGAAGTCCAATCGTACCTTTTCAAATTAATTCCTAGGCGTACAATATTCTTAAAATCCCAAGGAGAAAAGACCCCATCATTGAGTAAAACTTCACTATCTAAACCAACGATATACAAATCCAATGCCTCGGAGTGATAGTCCGTATTTCCTATACGCATTTGTCCGAAGCAATAATTGATGGCATAAATGATCAGGTCATATAAATTTTCTTTTTTAAAAACCTCGGAAGACCCTCGCAATAATTTTCTCAATTCAGAAAAACACTTTTCCTCGTCCCTTTTAATTAAAATAAAAAAGATGAGGCTGTAGGCATGAATAACTGGAATATCCCGGTAGTCCGTATTCTCAATATGCGACTTGATCTCATCAAAAAGCATGATGGAATAGTTACTTTTGAGGATTTTATTCCTACTCAGAATTTCACAAGCATACTTTAGTTTTTGTGCAAGATAAAAGCGATCAAAGTTATCAGCAGCCCTTTGCAAGGCATCATCGGCTTTACGCACATTACTCACCAGAAACTTTTGGTTTTCCAAATCATCAAACAAGTATTTTTTAAAATAAAGACTAATTTCCGATTGGCGATGCTTATTAATCCCAGCTTTGGCCTTCCTCAAATTCTCCGCATAACTTTTCTCCAACCCCCTCTTGATCGCTGACCTCAGCAAATAATATTCAGACATCAAATGATCTCCCTCAAACTCCTTGATCAGCAAATATTTTTCAATTAGCTTGACCAAATTACTTTTTAGATAATAAAACTGCT
>JAHDGC010000513.1 GCA_020627865.1 Saprospiraceae bacterium
CCGTTTTTTTTCCTATCCTGACCTTGAGCATTATAGTAGTTTTACGATATCCACCAGAAATATTCGAGGCAACAGATGATGGCCTGTTTCTTACTAGACTGGATATGAGTGGAACCCCGACCTTATATCACCACAGTTTTACTTCCGGAGATTTACTGGCGAGCTACCCCTTAAACGACCTTGCCGCTAATGCACAAGAGTTTATACAGACGGAAGATGCCCTTTTCATATTGAGTTCGCCCGGTGATTCTATGACAGTGCTATCGACCATTCATTTGCAGGATAGTACCCTATCCCAAACGATCATTTATCCGAAATCTGGTGCGAGGGCCACCCATAATGAATTTAGAGGTAACAAACAATTTACATTTCAGCCTACCAGTGATTTTCCCAATGAGATATTGGATAAACAGATTTTGGTTTATGATCCGGTAATGCATCAACTGGATACCTTTGTTATTGACCTGCCATTGGATTATTTCAAACATCCCCAGGAGGAATCTGCGAGTTTCGGATATTTCGATTTACGATGGATAGGTGCCAAGTGGATAGACGGAGCTTCGGACACGGCTTATATCAAACAGACTGATCTATATAACGGTGTATATAAGATCGCTATGGAGGGATCGCCTCAGTATATAAACGCAACTTATGGATGTTGGATTGGTACTAAAGAACAAGAACGCCAAAATATTCAATTTAACTATTATCCTAACCCCGCATCATCTGTTGTAACCATCAAACTAAGTGGACTGACAAAAGGTAGGTTATATCAATTGAAGATTACGGATAATGCTGGCCAGCTCCATTATACTACCGAGTTGGAAGCTTATCAAAAAATTCAACTTCCGCTGGAAAAATTTGCAAAAGGCATATATTTTCTTAATCTTGATACGGGGAAAAATTTAATTAGTAAAAAACTCGTTATTCAATAAAATCTGAGCAGTGGCGTCGAGCAATCAGAGTCTACAATCCGATAACAAATAAGGTTGAAAAATAACTTCACACTTTGTATAATGTACAAGCCATTAGTTTTTTGTCGATATTTATCCCACTATTATCTAAAAATAACCGATGAAGTCCACTTTTTGCATATTCCAATATCATACATAACAAGAAATAAACTTAATTTTGTAAAAATGTATGCATCACATTGAAAGCATCACCCAAATTCTGGCACCATTATTACGCATATCAAAACAATTAGCTATGTATTTATTTAGAACTTTAATTTTTACAACCCTTTTTCTAATGATAAATCAGGAAATTTTGGCACAATTCAGCCCCCCTCAAACACCGGCCAATCCAGTCGTAGATACCTTGCATGGACAAATGCTTACGGACAACTATCAATGGCTAGAAGATAAAGAAGACGAAGCCGTCAAAGCATGGACAAAAGCACAGCACCAAGTTACTCAAAATTATATTAATGATCATTGCCCTCCAGTTGCTGGACTCCGAGAGGAAATCAGTGCTTATATTGATAGGGATATTATTTCTCCTATGCGATTGGTTGCCGATCGCCAGTTTTTTACCCTGAAAAAAAAGGGAGAAGCACAAGCGAAACTCTATACCAAGCTAGGTGATGATGACATCCTCATTTTTGATCCGGAAAAAATTGATCCTTCCGGAAAATCGTCCATGTCTGGTAGAGACTTTACCCAAAAAGGAGATCGGGTTGCCGTAGGGATTCAAAGCAAAGGTGCGGAAATCAGTACCTATTATATTGTAGACACAAAAACGGGCGAAATGCTTGGTGCCCCAATTGAAGGATTGCGGGGTTTTGCCTGGACAAAGGACGAAAAGCATGCCTATCTTTGGGTTAGAACAAAAGAGATGATTGACCAACAAGAACCTTACAATATTTACTTACACACTATTGGCACGGAACGTTCGGAAGATAAATTTCTGCTCAAACCAGATAATGCAAAAAACACAGCGGCCATTTATGATGCCCAATACAGCGATGTCACCTTTATTTCAAAGGGAGATTTTTATGCGACACATTCTTTAAAAATAAAGCAAACCAATAGTGAAAATAAAGCTGTAGAAATTTATGCCAATCAAGAATTCCGGGCTTACCCAAATGCCATTGGTGATAAAATTTATTTTTACACAAATCATGAAGCACCGAATTTCAAACTGATGGTTGCGGATAAAAATAATCCAGATTTTAAAAACTGGAAAGTACTCTATCCAGAACAGGAAACTGTTTTTGAGAACTATTCCGTTACGCCAAACTACCTGCTGATTCAGGATAAAAAAGATGTCGTTAGCCGGGTAATGCTTTACGATCTTGCTGGCAAATTTATCAGAGAATTGAAGTTACCAGAAATCGGGAACGTATCTTTTGTCAATTACAACCGTGATGTTAAAAAAGTTTATATCGGCATCAGCACTTTTACTACACCTTTCAAAATTTATGAACTTGATCCGGCAGAGCTAGAAAAAGAAACACCAAATTGGAAACTATTTTATGAGCAGAAAGTACCGCTGGACATGAGCAACATTGAAGCAAAGATTGATTTCTATACTTCAAAAGACGGTACCCGCGTTCCATTGTTTATCGTTCACAAAAAAGGATTAAAATTGGATGGCTCCAACCCTACCCTGCTTTATGGTTATGGTGGGTTTAATATCGGGATGACTCCTTCCTTTATCGGAACAAGAGGCATGTTGGTCAATCGAGGTGTCGTTTATGCCATTGCTTGTATACGTGGTGGCGATGAGTATGGAGAGAACTGGCACAAGGACGGCATGTTATTCAAAAAGCAAAATACCTTCGATGATTTTATTGCCGCAGCAGAATATTTGATCGACCAAAAGTATACCACTTCAAAACGCTTGGCCATCTATGGTGGTAGTAATGGGGGGCTATTGGTTGGTGCCGCCCTGACCCAACGGCCTGATTTATTCCGAGCGGTCTTATGCGCAGTACCATTGTTAGACATGATTCGTTTTCACAAGTTTTTAATTGCGCAATATTGGATTCCAGAATATGGTGATCCAGATAAGAAAGAAGATTTTGAAAACATTCTGAAATATTCCCCTTACCATAATGTGAAGGAGGGGGTAAATTATCCCGTAACGATGGTGAAGGCGGGAGAAAATGATACCCGAGTTGATCCGCTGCACGCGAAAAAATTTGTCGCACAGGTACAAAACAATTCTGGCCAGCAGAACCCATTCATGCTTTACATGGATTTTGATAGCGGACATGGTTCCGGAAAATCCACAGAGCAAATGATTGATGATATGGATTTTCAGTATCGGTTTTTGTTAGGGGAGCTTGGGGTGAAATAGCTTGATGGACTAGTGATTAGTGGATTAGTTTTTGGTTTTTGGAGTCCTTATTCGTTGCGTGGTCTCCTTGTAGCTTTAATGAATCTAGCTGCTGTTGGTGATTAGTATTGCCCAAGGGAGAAGTGATCCTAATGGTCAGTCCTTTCCCCCTACGAAGCAGAAGTCCGACATCGAAAAGCGACTTCAGGAACGGTAATTGATATAAGGATAGAACAAAACAGTATAAAAGGTTAGCCCTTTACCCGTAATACTTAATATGCTCTAAGTAGTCAATGTTTTCAGACTGGAAACACTGACTACTTATCCTTTTTCAATTTCAATAATAGTCAAGCAACCCCAGCTTTGAAAAAATCGTTCATGAGAAAACTATATACCTTTATTATGGTGTGTGTATTTGCATCTTTTTCAAACCAGCAAATACAAGCACAAGCAACCCCTGACGGATTCGGATTTTACCAAGCAGCACAAACCCAATGTCTCCTCCCCGAAGAACGGGCTAGCATTAAAACACAACTGAGACAGGCAATCGAAACGCTTGATCTACCGGAAGTCAATTCATTAGCGACAACTAAATTCATCTGGCCAGTAAGAGCCGCCGATGATATGACTGATCCTAGTTTTTATGGTATTTCTAATTTTGTGGATCACAATGCTAATTTTTCTGGCGTCAATAATGATAATGTCAAAGATTACAATTGTGGGACTCGCTCCTATGATAGTGGAAATGGCTACAACCATCCCGGAACAGATATTTTCCTCTGGCCTTTTCCTTGGCATAAAGTAGACAACAATTCGGTTGAAGTTATCGCCGCTGCCGCCGGAACCATTATCATGAAAATGAATGGTAGCGGTCATGATAATTGTGGCAACTGTCCCAACTGTCCTTGGAATGCTGTTTATCTTTCTCATGAAGATGGCTCCGTAACATGGTATGGACATCTAAAAAATAATAGTCTGACAACGAAAGCCGTTGGAGATCAGGTTGCACAAGGAGAGTATCTTGGTGTCGTAGCCAGCTCTGGAAATTCTACCGGCCCACACCTTCATTTTGAAGTGTATGCAGATGCTGGTTTGCAACAGTTGATCGACCCTTATGCGGGAGCTTGTAACAATATGAATGGGAATACCAGTTGGTGGGAAACACAGAAACCTTATCGGGAACCGACCTTGAATAAAATATTAATGGGAACAGCTCCCATTATGGAGGCGGCTTGCCCAAGTATGGCCGTTACCAATGAGGCTACGCATTTCATGCCGGGAGATGACTATACTTTAACATTATTCTTCCATGACCAGATGGATTTAGACAATGTTGGGATAAAGATCATCAAACCGACTGGTGTTGTCTTGAGTAGTTGGAACTCTACTTTGTCCAATGAGATCAATGGTTCTTACTGGTTTTGGAATCGGAGCATTCCAAACGATGCGGAAGACGGTGCATGGAAAGTTGAGGTCACTTACCACGATCAAGTGGAAGAATTAATTTTCATGGTGGGTAATGTTTCTTCTAATGCGGAAATTCAGGTCACTGCACATTGTCAAATGGCTAACCCTTTCGGGAATTTCTTGGATATTCGCTGTGAGCATAGCATAGCAATAGAAAAAGTCGAGCTTTATAATGTTTCCGGCAAAATATTGTTACAAAAAAACACCCTTAGCGGACAAGCTAACTTTACTTTAAATACAACGCACTTAGAAAATGGGATTTATTTCCTGGTGATGAAAGATAAAAATGGGCGGTTGTTGGAAAGCAGGAAATTGCTTAAGGCAGCTTATTAAGGAAAATTTATTCTTCAAAGCTACTGCTTAGCTTGAAGCTAAGCAGTAGCTTTGACATAAAATAAAATTGTCTAAAGATATCTACATTACACATTGCTCAAAAAAAAGCCTGATCTGTTGATCGGGCTTTTTATTTTTAAAATCGTAAAACAACTGTTATAAATTTAGATTTCAATAGCATCAATTGATCTCAAAAAAGCATGAAAAGCATAATTGTGTATTGCAGCACGATTAATATCTTCTTTCTTTCTCCAGTTTTTCAAAATCGTTTCATATGTCCGAACACCAGTTGGTTTATTTTTACCTTTTAGCGGAATTTTGTCAATATTTTTCTGTCCAAGTTTTTTGTTAAGAATTGAAAGGCAATTTACAGTTTTTGACTTTTGATAATTGGTAAAATATATGGGAAGCAACCAGCATTCAATGGTGTGAATACAAATTGCAAAAAATATTCGATCACCATATTCTTCTCGAATCTCCGGCCTTATTAAGCCTTCTAGTTTTTCGAGCACATCGTGGTACAATTCCTCAACACGCTTTAACTTACCATTTCCATCCGTATGGCTAACACTAAAGGGTTTGATCTCAGATTGATCCGTATCTATTTGAATAACTAGATAGTCATTTTCAATTAGAATATCTTCTATTTCTTCTCTTCCACAATATTTCAATACTTCATTCCACCCGCCAATTGAAGATTGCTTCTCTTTG
>JAHDGC010000514.1 GCA_020627865.1 Saprospiraceae bacterium
GAGCCTTACATCAGGCGAGGTACGATACTTTACATTATCTGCTAAAAGACTTTTGTTTTTCCTACGGATATTCTTCGACCGTTTTGTCTGAAATGGCAGAAGGGGTAATTCGGCAAGAGCAAGTGCAGGAAAACTTTGCCGGTTTTGCGCCCGTGTTTGATGGTAGGATTGCAGCGCAAAGAAACGGAAAAAATTTAGAACAGTTAATTTACAGTAGGGACGAAGTTGTTGGGATTGATGCGATCGTTAAGGGTAAAATTTTTCTTGACGAAAAAGCTTGTAAAGAAAGTTTTACGCAAAATACAGATCAATTCAAAATCTTGCATCTGGCAACACATACTTCCATAAATGATAGCCTTCCTGAACATAGTTGCATCCATTTTATTGATGATAGCCTCGCGGTGAGGGAAATTTATAACTTGTCGGTAAATGCAGACCTTACCGTTTTGAGTGCTTGTGAAACCGGCATCGGGCAATTAAAAAAAGGAGAAGGTTTGATGAGCCTCGCGAGAGCCTTTACCTATGCTGGTTGCCCCAGTATAGTCACTAGCCTTTGGAAAGCCGATGATGCCTCGACGGCTGAAATGATGATTGATTTTTATAAAAATTTATGCAACGGAAAGTGTAAAAATAAAGCATTGCATATGGCACAATTGGATCATCTGGGAAGTCCGAATCATTCTTACCAATATAAACATCCTTATTATTGGGCAGGCTTTGTCTTAATTGGAAATTCGAATCCTATTTTTGAAGATAAGCAGAATTATGTGCTTTGGCCTTTTTGTGTACTAGTTGTTTTATTGTTCCTCATTATTGTCATCTCTAGGTTTCGTTTTAAGAATTATCCCCAACAAATTTATACCCAACCCCACGTATAGACAAAAAGTAAACTGGATTTTTCGGATCGGCTTCAAAATATTTTCTAAAAGAAAGGATAAAGTTATCAATGGTTCGGGTAGAGGGATACACATCATAGCCCCAAACGGTTTGCAGGATTTGTTGTCTTGAAACGACTTCATTTTCCCGATCTGCCAGCAGCTTTAAAAGCAAGGCTTCTTTATTGGTCAGGTTAAACTCTCCGTGCTGACCTTTAGCCCGATACGTTTTGAAGTTTACGAAATTGTTGCCAAAGTGAATTTCTTCCTTTCCGGCATCGGGTTCCTTACGACTCCGCTTGATGAGGTTATTGACCCGAAGCAACAATTCTTCTAGATGAAAAGGTTTCGGGAGATAGTCATCCGCTCCCTTTTTGAGACCCATGATTCTATCCATAGCGTTGTCTTTTGCCGTAAGGAAAATAATAGGCACTTCAGTATTGCTTAACCTGACCTGTTCGCAGATTTGATAACCGTCAATTTCTGGCAACATAATATCGAGCACCAGCAAATCAAAATGTTGCTCATTGAAAAGCTTTAGCGCCTTTTTGCCATCTTCTGCTGGGATGACTTCATAGCCTTCCAGTTCGAGGTTAAACTTAACCACGTCCCTGATATTTTCTTCATCTTCAACTAGTAAAATTCTCATGATGCAACATTTAAAAATTGAGTGCAGAATTTTCCTTTATATTCAATTGCTATGCACATTTACATTGTCGTAATCCGTTATTTTATCCGCGGCAACTCAATACAAAATACTGTCCCATGCGGCGTATTATCCCTTGCCTGAATTTTTCCTTTATGCGCTTTTGTGATTTGACTCACTATATATAACCCCAAACCTGTCCCTTTTGTTTTGCGCGTATCCTCATTTCCGACCCTGTAAAATCGATCAAATATTTTTCTCTTTTCCTTATCGGCAATACCTATTCCCTTATCAGCAATTTCCAGCAGGTGTTTATTTTTCTCTTTTTTCAAGGTAATGGTAACATCAATTTTTTCAGGAGAATACTTAATCGCATTTTCGATCAGATTAATTACGATACTCGTCCAACCCATACTATCGCCCTTTATAATTTCCGGTGTGTTTTCCGTCGTAAAGTTAAATTTCGCATTTGGATATTGTTCCTGAAAGTGCTTAATAATATCCAGAATAATTTGTGTGAGATCAATGTCTTCCATAACTGGCTCATAGGCCGATTCTACCTTGGCGGCGAGCAACAAATTATTGACTAAGCTATTTAGTCTTTTGGTTTCTTTTAAGGCATTTTGACCAAGTTTATCAATCTGGGTTTTATTTAAATTTCTCTTTATGAAAGTTTCCAACACCAAACTGATAGAGGCGATGGGTGATTTTAATTCATGGGTTATAGACAGTAAGAAATTTCTTCGTTGCTGTTCGGCGATCATTTCCTCGTGATAGCTTCGGTTAATGAGCCAGATGCCAATAACCAAACTTAGAACAAATACGGCAGCTTCTCCGAAAATCATGTACTCCTGCCGACGATATTTTTTGTCCAGTTCCTCGTATTCTGGAGTAGCCAAAAATGTAGCCTTGTCTTTTACTTTATCTTCGGTATACATACCAAGCCACAGCAACTCGGCTTTCGCATCAAAAGCATCTTTATTTTTGGTGAACAATAATACTGACCACCATCCAAATGCCAACAGCATGTACGCAATGACAATATAGGATAAAAGCCGTAGGCGAATGTTATTGCTCATAATTTATCTATTCAATGCTTCCTTAACGGAAGACGATATCCATAGCGTCACAAATCTTCTCGGCAGCTTGCTCTAAATCTTCGACACTATGGGCATCGGAGACAAAACCAACCTCATAGCCAGAAGGGCCGAGATAAACACCTCTTTGTAATAACTCATGGTGTAGAACCTTGAAGTGTTCCATGCTCTTTGGATCAATTTGATCTGAACGCATGATTCTTTCTTTGGTAAAAGCAACCCAAAAAATGGAACCAATTGTAACTATAGAAACAGCGTAATTTTTATCATCACAATGTTGCTGAATGTTCTGAACGAAATCTTTAGTCTTTTTTTCCAATTGTGTATAGAAGCTATTCCGAACCAGTATTTCCATTGTTGCTAAACCGGCAGACATCGCAACAGGATTTGCAGATAAGGTTCCTGCTTGATAAACAGCACCTTCCGGAGCAATATGACTCATAATTTCTGCACTAGCCGCGAAAGCACCCACAGGCATACCGCCTCCAATAATTTTACCATAAGTAATGATGTCGGGCTGGATGCCATAATATCCGGCGGCCCCCTCTAGGTTAACTCGGAACCCGGAAATGACCTCATCAAAAATAAGTAAAACATTATATTGTGTGCATAATTGTCTAAGGCCTTCGAGGTAGCTTTTATCCTGAAGCAACAAGCCATTATTGGCGGGAACAGGTTCCAAAATTATGGCAGCAACTTGATCGCTATATTGTTTCAGGCAATTTTCAACAGCTTCGAGGTCGGCCAAAGGTAAAACAATGGTTTCTTGTGCAAAAGACTCCGGAATGCCAGCGGAAGTGCTGATGCCAAAAGTAGCCAAGCCAGAACCGGCCTTTACCATAAGGCTGTCCACATGGCCATGATAGCAACCGTCAAATTTAATCAGTTTCGGTTTTCCCGTTACGCCTCTTGCCAACCTGATAGCGGACATGACGGCTTCTGTTCCAGAACTGACAAAACGCATTTTTTCAATAAAGCGGTTGTTGTCAAGGATAATTTTTCCGAGCTGGTTGCCCATTTTGGTCGGTGTTCCGAATGAGGTTCCTTTGGAGACGGTGTCAATGACTCGGTTGCGGATATGCTCGTGGTTGTGCCCCAAGATCAATGGTCCCCAAGAGCAGCAAAAATCAATGTAATGATTGTTGTCTTCATCTATAAAACGGCAGCCTTTTCCTTCTTTGATAAAGAGTGGTGGGCCGGAAACGGATTTGAATGCCCTGACTGGGGAGTTGACTCCGCCGGGAAAGTAGCCTTTGGCTTCTTCAAAAAGTTTTGCCGATTGTTCTCGCTTAATGGTATTTGTAAAATTCATGGGGTAAAGTTAGGTAACTTCAAGGGAATAAATGTTCATTTTGACTAAATATTTTTCATCGGAGCGGTTTTGAAACAGGTGTATTTTTATTTTAAATATTGTTTTATTTTTAATTTTAACAATGTGCGCCCTTTCAGGGCGGGAACCCACCCAAGCAACCACGAGACCATGCCCGATCCTTTCGGGCTTCATTGTCAGGCATAACCTGACCCTTCATTTTCTGACATTTCAGAAAAGAACTATGTGTGAGGAAGCCTTTCACTCCCCGAATCGCACAAAGCAACCGAGCCCGCATCACATTGTGCAATCCTTCCAAAATAAAATTAATCGTTCATCATAGAGGAACCTTGATTCTACTACTGTGATAAACGAGCAAATTCATTCCTATAAATATAATGGAATCAGCCTTTTAATTTGTAAATACCTGATTATTGGCGATGATCGAAAGTGTCAGTACTGGAGATTAGCTTCTCCATATCTATATTGTTGATTTTGATTTCCTCTGGCACCTGCTTAAAAGGTTATGACAAAGATAATGATAATATTTTAAAATGCAAATTTTTGTTTTACTTTTAAATTAAATTTTAAGTTTTAATGATATTTTTAAATATTTTTAATGGTATTTTATCAAATTGTTTTAAATAAAGTAGGCTTATATTTGACATTTAAGTAATTAGGTGATATTATTGTGATTTGCATGTGAATAGGTTGGACGAATCACTGCTCAACAATCACTGGCTTGCTAATCACAAATGCATCAACCCATAATGAAACGACTTTCAGAATCTTTTGTCCAAAACAGTAGCTTGGCATATCTTTTAAAAGCAAACAAATTCAAATCAACTAATGGAAAGTTTTTTGCGAAGAAGGAAGTTCGTACAAAACGTAAGTATGGTTCCAAACGTGCAGACGGTTTGCTTGCGTATCGTCATTGGATCTGGGGGATTTACACAATCTCGATAGAGGCCAAGTCTTTTAAAACGCTGCCTGCCATAAAACCCTACCAAGATGATAAATTGTTATTTAAAAATAGCTTGAAAGCAGGGGGGATGATCTGTATTGCATCAGGGGCTATCTTTGCTTTCTTGAAAATGAATGATGGCTTTTTGCAATACTTGCTACCCTTGAATGTTTTCGTGCTTACTGCGTTGCTTTATGCCTTTTGGCGGTTTGGGAGCTATCGTCATCAGGATGCCAAGGTGCTTGGTCAAAGCGATCAGTATCCGGCAAATGAGCGTTGGTTAGCATTATCACAGGATAGCTTGAATGATTTGAAAAAAGAACAGGCGAAGACATTGAAGAAAATTTGTCAATCCAGAGGAGTGGGCGTGCTTGTCGTTAAAAGTAATGGGAAAGTAAGAAAGTGGATAAGGCCCAAAATGCGTTGGAAGTGGCTTGGTAATTTTGTTGAATTTTATAGCAATGAAGATAAGATTTTAAAAATGATTACACAGTAGAGACACAATGCATTGTGTCTCTACTGTGTAATCGGTCATATTATCAAAACGTTACCCCGAAGATCAAAGAGGTTCGCCGAAACATAATGTTACTAATTTCCTCTTGCCACCAATTTTCTATTCGCTTGGCCTTCTGGAACTTCATGCCCAATTCTATGAAAAAATGAGCTGCATGCTTTGATGGAAACCGAAGCCCGATAGCTGGATGCACCATAACACCTCCTTGTTTATCTACATTATTGCTCGCTCCCTCTGGAACAAAACCATAACCGATATCCAGATTGAGATAGGGCGCAAATAAGCTATTAAAAGGATAAGATCGCACATTCAAAAACAAGGGGACAAATGAATACTCTGGAATGAATGTAAGTAAGTTTGCACAACTGCTAAATGTTTCAAATA
>JAHDGC010000515.1 GCA_020627865.1 Saprospiraceae bacterium
AAAATAGAGTTATTAATCCAACATATTATTTATGTACAATAAACTTCTTTGCCAATTGCGTTCCATCATTCCGTACCGTAACAAAGTAAACACCATTACTAAATTTATGACCAGAAATATCAATCCGTAGATTTTGTTCACCACCGTCCACGACAGATTCATAAACGATTTGTCCAAATTGATTTTTGATGGATACGGTTGTCTCCGAAGCATCAACATCAAGCAGCAGATTTAAGTTATGCTGAACAGGATTCGGGAACAAAGCCATTTGATTAACCTTCTTCGTTTTTGTACCAACACTTCGGAACCCAGCCTCATCACAAGAAACTTGCTCACATGGCCCCAAGTAGTCCCCGTGCTCCAAGTGTGCATTTATGCTGTTATCGCTCACACAAATAGTATGTGCATTTTCAGGGTTTCCGGGTGGAATATGGCAGATGTAAACTTTTGCAGGCGCACATCTCCAAGCATCAAGAATATCATCATTATCTGGTGGGAAGGCGCAATCAGGATCACCATCCATATTATTGTCTACATTATCATCTCCGCCAGGACATAGATCGCAAGCATCGGCAACCGTATCACAGTCGGCATCGGCTCCTATTACCGTTACCGTTGCAACACAGGTAGCCGTCCTGCCATCCACATCTGTTGCCGTTATGGTAACATCATAATCTCCTAGATTACAACTTACAGTTTCGACATCTATAGAGAATGTAACCTCGCCACAATTCCCAGAAGGGGTAGCAATATCTTCAGGCAGAATAATCACATTCCCATTTTCATCTAAATTCACAACAATATCCTCACAAGACAACTCGAACGGAAGCGAAATTACCTCCAACTCAAAAGATGCAGTCTCCACACAGCCAACATTATCCGTAACTTGTACGGAATACGTCCCCGTACCAAGACCGGAGACATCTTCGGTTGTGGCACCATTACTCCATAAAAAAGTATAGGGTGGAATACCTCCCGAAACAGAAATATTGACGCTCCCATCTGTTGATAGTGGGCATGAAGGATTGGTCACATTACCAGATATGGCTAAGGAATTAGAGACAAAGCTCCCCTCCTCAATAAAAACTCCGGAATCAAAAACCCTGTCGAAATTATCTGCTATAACCAACTTCATATGATATTCTTGACAAGGTACCAAGGCAGCGTAGGCTGTCAAGACGGTAGTGAAACCATCATATTCTATGGTTGCTCCTCCAAAATTGTCAATATATAAATTAGCGTTATTTACCCCCCCGCAAGTTCCTGGGCCGATGTTATTGATAGCCACTGGCAAAGATGAACCGGGGATAATAGCAATATTCTCGTTATTGTAGGTTCCTCCCCCTGGGTTAGGGCCAGAAATGAGAAAGGCGAAAATATCGTTAAATTCTGTGCAAAAATATTCCTGATATTCCTCCGAAGCGAAAACATAATTAAAACTAATGGAAGTCCCTGTAGGAATAAAATCAAACTCCAATACGCAAGCATCATTGGTTGTATTATTAGATAAGATATCTAAATCTTCATCTCCGGGAGCATTATTATTTGCACTAGAACTATCAGAAGTATTCGGCCCAACAGCATTAAAAACACTTCCCGAAGTTAGTAAGATTCCGGCATCGGTACCGATATTGGTCGTATTGCCATTATCGAAAGTTCCGGCAGATTCTCCGGGACAATTGATCGTCGCATTGCTAATGTTGACACCATCGCCTAAAATTGTCGCAACCATTTCTTCGGCAGTGGAGCCAGTAGCGACATTGAGTTGGGCATAGGTATGATATGTTGTGCTCAAGCATAGTAGCACAAATAAAAATTTATGTAAAAATTTCATGTTTTATTATTTAAGGTTATTAATAGCTTTACAATGTAATGTTGATAAGTGCTCATTCCAGTTTTCGATCGTCCAGTTTGGTTTCATTCTTTTTTCAATACTGATAGAAAAAGTGTGTTTTGTTTCATCGTACTCTAGTGTCGTCAATTCATTGTTATAATCTTTAAGGTAAGGTTTCCAATCAACATCTTTGTACTGCTCGTTAAGTTGAATGGTAAAAGTGTAAGGCAGGTTTTCTTGATCAGACTTTAAAGTAATACCTGTTTCGTCGTTAAAACTCCCCGCCTCCTGTGCAGAAAGTATCGTCGAGGAACTGACCAATAAAATCAACAAGAAAAGGCTTAAGGTTAGCTTGGGACATAACAATCCCTTTACAGACAAATCTGTTCTCATAAATGTTTTATTTTAGTGTTAGATAAGGATAACCAGTAGTTGGACTCAATATTTATAACTAAACCCTAAACAACTGATTATAAAACTTTGGAATCGGCTAGTAGTTTATATTTTTTAAGTAAAAAAAAGTTTTCTATTATTTATGAGACCTACCTGACGAAAAGGCCAAGCGGGTAAGGCATAAATAAAATTAGTATGAATAATTCAAAGTAAAAAAGTAAGACGGCGTAGCTTTAAATTTAATGCATGATATGACTTTATTATGTAAAAAGCAAAATTTCTGTTTAGAATTCAGACATATTTTTTTGATTGATTTTTTATAAAAAAATATGTCTCCCTTCGGAGTAAAGAAAGATTTGGTCGCTACCCTGCATAGAGCTTTTGTTTTTTTTTGATAAGCCTTACTACCGGATTAACTCAGAAGCGCATATCATGCTGTACCTTTTTTCTGTTGTTCCAAATCCAACTTTTCTATCAGTTTATTAATTTGCTCCTCTGCTGTGTAAGGATTTTCCATCTGCAATCTCGTCCTGTTATTTTTCATTTCATACATTCTTCCCAAATAAAATGACATCGCATCACCATCAATATCCCCATACAGATAAGCCCTGTAAACTTTTTCAAAATTCCTTTCCCTTGTATCGTATCCTTGCGCGTGGTGAATGACCATCCAAGGTGCTCTCGTTGCATTTTTTCCGAATTCTTTTTTAGGATATCCATGTAGTTCTAAATATTTTTCGACCTTAAATAAATTGATTTCATCCTGTTTCCACTGTGCCCTAACATAGTCCATATACTCTTTAGAATCTTTACCATACCTCAGCATCAACTCCTGCCCTTCACTCCCCCTCACTTTTTGATCATCTTTTAAGATTTTTTCTAAGTAAGTGATTTTGTCTTCTGCAGTTTTCAAGCTTATGATTTCATCCTCGATGGATGAATAATGATTATTATCTTTATCTTGTCCACACCCCAATAGAAAAGAGATCGAAAGCAATACCATCCAAGTGATTACTTTTATTTTCATTGTTTCTATTTTGTTTTTTAATTATAGTAAAAGGTAGTTCTGCCTCTATAAGATGGCATACATTAAAAAAAAAATCAAGCTAAAATAGCTAAGATGGTAAAACTTTAATTCAAAACTAATGCATATTCTTTAAATTCATTTTTATAAAAAGATACCTACCAACTCCATTCTTTCCCATCCAATTTCAGCACCTAAGACCTCACAAACAACTTTATCAAAGATACTTTTTAATTTTATAAATAACAATGCTATCTTAGCATTCTCGAATGCAATTTTAAAACGATACATCCATGAGAAAGCTATTTATTTTTTTATTTTTTGTAACAACAATCATAACTGCCCAGGCACAAAACATTGATCTTACCCATTTCAAAAAAATGGAACCTCGCGCTATTGGCCCTGCCGGCATGAGTGGGCGGGTCACCTGTATTGA
Source organism: Saprospiraceae bacterium (assembly GCA_020627865.1). Taxonomy (GTDB): domain Bacteria; phylum Bacteroidota; class Bacteroidia; order Chitinophagales; family Saprospiraceae; genus JAHDGC01. Next base: position 3,688 of record JAHDGC010000515.1, read on the forward strand.
TGTGATCAACAACAGGCCAGAAAATATTTTCATCGGAACGGCCTCCGGCGGTGTGTGGAAATCAACAAGTGGTGGTACCGATTGGAAACCCATTTTTGATGAAATGCCCATCCTTGCTATCGGCTCTATTGCGATCAACCAAAACAACCCTGATGAAATCTGGGTAGGCACAGGGGAAGGGAATCCTCGGAATTCGCACAACTCTGGTATTGGCATTTTTAAAAGTATAGATGGCGGCAAAACATGGAAAAGTATGGGCCTGGAAAAAACCAAGCTTATTCATCGAATCATTATTGACAAACAAAATTCTAACATCGTATACGCAGCAGCACTTGGCTCTGCTTGGGGCCCAAATAAGGAAAGAGGAATTTTCAAGACAATTGACGGTGGCAAAAACTGGAAGCAGATTTTATATATTGATGATGAAACCGGGGCAGCAGATTTCATTGTTGATCCGCTAAACCATAACAAGTTGATTGCAGCCATGTGGCAATTCGGTCGCAAGCCTTGGTTTTTCAATTCTGGAGGGGAAAGCTCCGGGTTGTACATGAGTTATGATGGTGGTGAGAATTGGAAAAAACTCGATGAGGCAGCAGGGCTTCCAAAAGAGAAATTGGGTAGAATGGGACTGGCCATTGCCCCTTCCAAACCCAATATTATTTATGCCTTAATTGAAGCGAAAAAAAATGCTTTATACAAGTCGACAGATGGTGGAGAAAACTGGAAAAAAGTAACGGACAAAAATGTGGGGAATCGACCTTTTTATTATTGTGATATTTTTGTTGATCCACAAAATGAAAACAGGATTTACAACCTCCACTCTACCGTTACCAAAAGTGAAGATGGTGGCAAAACTTTTCAACCCTTGCTGCCTTTTAATGGTTTCAAAGGCGTACATCCGGATCATCATGCTTTTTGGGTTCACCCTAATGATCCACTTTATCTTATTGAAGGCAATGATGGTGGCTTGAACATTTCAAGAGATGGTGGCAAGACTTGGCGATTTGTAGAGAATCTTCCACTTGCACAATTTTATCACATTAATTATGATATGGAAACGCCCTACAATATTTATGGTGGCATGCAAGATAATGGCTCTTGGATAGGGCCAGCTTATGTTTGGAAAAGGGGTGGCATCAAGAATCACGATTGGCAAGAGCTTTGGTTTGGCGATGGTTTTGATGTGGTACCCAGAATTGATAATAATCGTTTTGGTTATGCCATGTCGCAAGGAGGGAACTTGGGTTATTATGATAAAGAAACCGGAAATACAAAATTTGTCCGGCCAGTGCATCCTGATGGAGAGAAATTACGCTTCAACTGGAACGCTGGCATTTCGGAAATCCCAGGAAAAGCTTGCGGGGTTTATTACGGCAGTCAATTTGTACATAAAAGTTTGGATTGCGGAGATAGCTGGGAAATTATTTCTCCGGATTTGACCACCAACGATACAACGAAACAAAAGCAAGCGGAAAGTGGTGGCTTGACCATCGACGCCACGACTGCGGAAAACTTCACGTCGATTTTGTGTATTACACCTAGCGAAAAAGATGAAGATGTACTTTGGGTTGGCACCGATGATGGCCACTTGCAAATTACGAGGGATGGTGGCAAAAACTGGACGGAGCTTTCTTCCCGTTTGCCCGGTTGTCCTAAGGGAAGTTGGATTCCACAGATTGTTATTTCTGATCATGATCCCAGTACCGCTTTTATCATTGTAAACAATTATCGGCGCAACGATTGGAAACCTTATGTTTATAAAACCAACAACTACGGCAGCAGTTTCCAGAGGATTGCGGATGAGCGAGCGGTATCCGGCCATGCGATGAGTATCGCCCAAGACCCTGTCGAACCGAAGTTGCTTTTTCTGGGAACAGACCAAGGGCTTTATATCAGTTTTAACGGTGGTCAAAATTGGCAACAATGGAAGCACGGATTTCCTGCCGCTTCTGTCCGAGATTTAAAAATTCATCCAAGGGAACATGATTTGATTATCGGCACATTTGGAAGAGCAGCTTATGTACTAGATGACCTCAGGGCATTAAGAGCATTGGCACAAAAAGAAAATAAATTGTTAGAAAAATCACTCGTTGCATT
>JAHDGC010000516.1 GCA_020627865.1 Saprospiraceae bacterium
GACAAGGCGATGGATTATTACAGTGGTGTCATGAAAAACACGAAAGATTTCATGGGAACCAATAAAGCCAAATTCGAGATTTTTGCCGTTAACCAATACAACTACCGGCAAATTTTGAAATCAAAATCTGCGGAGGCTTACCGGACTTTTTTCAAAGACAACTATCTGGAGTAATGACCTCCTGACGATTAAAATATAATTTCATAACCCTACAAATCCCTGATGCACCTAAACTATACGTGTATCAGGGATTTGTTTTTGTATCCTAATTCTGTCACATAACAGTAATGGAATCTTTTTGCTAAGGTTTGATTTATCAAGGGTTTATAAGTTACCCGTTTATAACATGTCCGATATTTTTCCCAACATTTTTTGGGCACAAATGTTGAATAGTTATCATAACATGCTTATTATTGCCTTAAGCTATCGACTTTTAAAATATCACCCAAACTTTTATAAATGATAGTAAGATTGACAAATGCAAATAAAAAAACTCATTTCCTTCCTCGAAAAAATTGCCCCCGCATCCTATCAGGAGTCTTATGATAATGCTGGATTGCTGGTTGGTAGCCCCGAACAGTCTATCAAAGGGGTGCTGGTTTGCTTGGATTCTACGGAGGCCGTTATCAAGGAGGCCAAGCAGAAGAATTGTAATCTGGTGATCGCGCACCATCCGATTATTTTTAGAGGATTGAAGAAATTAAATGGTAAGAATTATATAGAAAGAACCATTATTAGTGCGATTAAAAATGATATTGCGATCTATGCGATTCATACCAATCTGGATAACGTGATTTATCAAGGGGTGAATAGTAAAATCGCGGAAAAACTTGGCTTGACCAAAACCAAAATCCTCGCGCCCAAGAGCAACTTGAAAAAACTCTCGACTTATGTTCCGATAGCGCATGCGGAGATGATTCGCAAGGCCTTGTTCAAGGCAAAGGTTGTGTATGAGGATAGCACCTTCTCCAGTATGGGGATTGATACTTATTTGGATTATCCTACAGATGGCAAGCTGAAGTTAGAAGTGCATTTTCAGGAAGCGAGTCAGAAACAATTGCTGAAAATTCTGACGGATTACATTGCTCCTAAAGAGTTTCGTTATGAAATCATTGCCATAGAGAACCAAAGTGCCCAAACAGGAGCCGGACTTATCGGGGAGCTGTCCAGATCGGCAGATGAAAAGGCTTTCTTGAAAAGGGTGAAAAAGATTATGAAGTCCTCTTGTGTGCGACATACGGCTTTGCTGGGGAAGAAAATCAAGCGGGTAGCCATCTGTGGTGGGGCTGGTAGCTTTTTGCTCCCTAGAGCTATTGCCCGTAATGCAGACATATTTATCACGGCAGATTACAAATATCATGAGTTTTTTGATGCCGACGGTAGGATTATTATTGCAGATATTGGCCATTTTGAAAGTGAAAGGTACACTATTGACTTACTTTCCGATATTATAAAAAATAAATTTAGTACCTTTGCGGTTCATTGTACAGACGAAATGACAAATCCTGTACATTATTTGACGTAACGTATGCGTTAAATATACGTATATTAATATTTACAACTTTACCAGATTTAAGTTTTATGGCCACAACTAATAATAATGACGTTCCTATTAAAGAGAAACTAACACAATTGTTTAACCTCCAGAAAATTGATTCCAAAATTGATGAAATTGGTATCTTAAAGGGAGAACTCCCTATGGAGGTGAAGGATTTGGAAGATGAGATTGCTGGATTGAATACCCGTGCGAGGAAGTTGAGGGAAAACATTGAGGATATGGAGAATCAGGAGAACCGGCATAAGGCCAATATCGTTGACTCCGAGGCTTTGATCGAGAAGTATACCAAGCAGATGGATAACGTGAAGAACAATAGAGAGTATGAGGCATTGACCAAAGAATTGGAACTACAAAAGTTGGAGATTCAATTGAGCGAGAAGAAAATCAGGGAAATCAAGGGGCAGTATGAGAATAAAAACGAAACCTTGAGGGCTACAGAAGCACGTTTGGAGCAAAAAAACAAAGACCTTGAAGCCAAGAAAGTAGAATTGGAAAAAATCATCATCAAGACGGAAAAGGATGAGGAAAAATTGCTTAAGCAATCCGTTAAGGCCAAGAAGAATATTGATGATAGACTTATAAAGGCTTATACCAAGATCAGAAATTCATATCGAAACGGATTAGCCGTAGTCTCTGTTTCCAGAAATTCTTGTGGCGGATGTTTTAACAAAATTCCACCACAGCTACAGTTAGAAATTAAATTACTTAAAAAAGTGATTGCTTGCGAACATTGTGGCAGAATCCTCATCGATCAGGATACTATGGACGCAGATGAAAACGCTATGGCTGTTGAAAATGCAGAGGGGTAGTCAAGTCCAATGCTTCAAAAAAAATGCCTTAGAAGTAATTTTCTAAGGCATTTTTTATGGTCAAATCTTAAATCCTACCCAACAAATAAGCAACACTTTACCCTACAATACGTTTCCATTTATATGCAACGATTTTTCACGTCCCTTTTGCTTATTTTTTCAATTGTATTTGCCCTTGAAGCAAAGAGCAAAACTCTAAATTGTTGGACGAAAGGTTTTAATGGTGTCGGTACTACGCACCTCTATAATTTGTTCGTTTTTTATGATTACTACAAATGGAATCGGTTCTCTGAACCTCTGTGTGTGCGAAAAATTAAGCTTGATAGCTCCAGAGGAGTGGAACCATTTGTAGAAAAAATTGGTCATCGTAATTTGTGCCTGCCTGTTCAAGTGAACACGCAGACAGGGTGCGTAGCACCGGCACCAAGCGATAATTTGGGATGCGTTGCGGCAAAACCCTATTTTGATTTTAACAAAAATGCTCGCTTGGCATATGATAAGGTCATCAACCTTAGGCTTACAGAGGCAACGCAAATATTGGAGGAATTAAAATCTCAAGAACCGGATAATTATATCGTTTATTATATTGAAAACTACATAGATTTTTTCCGGGTTTTTATCCATGAAAATAAGGCTGAGTTCGAACGACTCGAAAGTAGTAAGGATAACCGGTTGGATAAAATCAAACAAGCGGATTCCGACTCGCCTTGGTTCCTGTATGCTCAGGCAGAAATCAACCTGCAATGGGCACTGGCTCGCCTCAAATTTGAAGAATATTTCAATGCCTTTGTCGAGGTAAAATCCGCTTACAAGTCCTTGAATAAAAATCTAGAACAGTTCCCAGATTTTATTGCCAGCCAAAAAAGTCTTGGTATCCTACATGCGCTCGTAGGTACCATTCCTGATAACTACAAGTGGGGGGTGAAACTCCTCTCCGGTATGGAAGGCAGTATCGAAAAAGGACAGTTAGAAATAGAATCCATCTTGGCCTATGCCCGTACAAATGATTTTATTTTTGAGGAAGAAACACAGGTGATGTATGCCTTCCTTTTACTACACCTGAATAACCAAAGCGAGGCCGCTTGGTCAACGATTCAATCTGGGGCATTAGATCCAAAATCTAACCCACTAGCTTGTTTCGTGCTGGCCAATGTTGCCATGCGCACTGGGCGAACAGATGAGGCCATTAAAATGCTGCGCAATCGCCCGAAAAGTAAGGCCTATCTTTCCTTTCCTTATCTGGATTATATGCTCGGTTTGGCAAAACTATACCGGCAGGATAAGGATGCTGCCCGATATTTCAAGACTTATTTACACAATTTTCGGGGTGTCAATTACATCAAGGAAGCGTATCAAAAATTGGCTTGGGATGCCTTGCTCAAGGGAGATGAAACCACCTACTTCGACTATATTAGCTTAGCCAAAACCAAGGGAAATGCAGTGATTGGCGGGGATAAAAATGCCTTGAAGGAAGCGCGCTCAAAGGTGGTGCCGCATCCACATTTGCTCAGGGCAAGATTGTTGTTCGATGGCGGCTATTATCAAAAAGCTTATGATTTTTTATTGTCAGCATCCATCTGTGATTTTAACCAGAAGCAGCATGCTCTGGAGTATACCTATCGCTTGGGCCGAATCTCCCATATGCTCAACAAAAAGCAGGAAGCCCTAGAATATTATCAACAAACAGTTTACGAGGGGCGATATGAGCCTTATTATTTTGCGTGTAATGCAGCTTTGCAAATGGGGTTGGTGCATGAAGGTTTAAAACAGTATGGACACGCGAGGACGTGTTTTGAACTTTGCCAGAAGATCAAGCCGGAGGAATATCGGAATAGTTTACACCAGAAAGCGAAGGCGGGGCTGAATCGGTTGCGGTAGGGACTGGTGAGATGGTTGTTAGTGAATAAAAAACGTAGAGCCGCAATGCATTGCGGCTCTACGTTTTTTATAAAAAAAATCTGAAATAAACATATAAATCACAGGCCATAAATTACAATTCTATAATTCACGTTCTCAAAATATTACTTTCCTTTCCAAAGCGATTGACACATAACAATATACTTGCTATTGCAAAAGCAAATAAAGAAACATACACCAATACCATCAAAGAAGTATCAATCGTACCCGCAACAATCTCTCTAGTGGCCAAAGCGATATTGACAACCGGAATCAAGGCCGTTACCATATTCAACTTAATGGCGGGAGACATCGCAATAATCAGTGGAAATATAACAATATACATGATAGGTTGAATGATGCTCATGGCTTCCTTGTAATTTCGTGCATAAATAGAAGCCGGAATCAGCATTCCTGCAAAAAAAGCTGTCAATGGAATCATCATCAAAAAGACCAACAATATAGATTTCCAGTCGAGGATTTGCATTACAATATTACTGATCGCCTCCGGCATATCTGGATTGATTTTCAAAGCCACGAACAAGCCCAAAATTGTAAGAATTCCAGAGATGACACCAGACAAAATAACAACGGCCATTTTCCCCGTAAGAATAGTCAGCCGTGATACCGGCGCTGTTAAAATAGTCTCCAAAGTGCCGCGCTCCTTCTCCCCTGTAAAAAGATCAATAGCCGGATACATGGCACCCACCAAACAAAAAATAACAAAAAAATAGGGGAGAATACCACCTACCATTTTGCCCATAAACTCCCGTTGCGAGTACACATTGTTGTCCCGAATTCGAATAGGTGTGATGGTCGCCATCGTAGCCCCAAGGCTATCCAATCGAGTTTGCAAAATAGCATTTTTATAACTCCGGATACTCCGCTCCAGTCGCGTATAAATCATACTATCCGCTGTAGCATCATAAAAAATATCAATAGCTCCAGTAGTCCCATTCGCAATATTCGCATCAAAATCATCAGCGATAACCATACCCATATCCAAGCTATCATTACGGATCAGCTCATTAAAATCGGCAGGGTCAATATGATCATAAAGCGTCAAATCATTACGTAGGCCTATCCTTCGCAACAATGTACTTCCGTTTTTGTTGTCCACCACCGCTACCCGCAGTTGTTTCTCCATTGCCTTATCGGACTGACTACTGGTAATCTTCGTGGTAATAGAAAGAATCAGTGGTATCAGGCAAAAAGGGACGACAATCATGGCGAGCAAAGTGCGCCGATCCCGTAAGGTATCCTTAAGTTCTTTGGAGAATATGGTGAAGAATGCTTTCATGAGCTGTGTTTTATGATTTTTTAAAATTTTTGTAGATACGCAATGCATTGCGTATCTACAAAAATATCGAAATAAATTTTTAATGCTGCTATTTATTTCAAAAAAATGCCTTATATTTGCAGCCGTTTCGCTGTTGTAGTTATTCATGGCGAATGTTTGGCGAGGTAGCTCAGCTGGTTAGAGCGCCAGATTCATAATCTGGAGGTCGAGA
>JAHDGC010000517.1:0-908 GCA_020627865.1 Saprospiraceae bacterium
TGTGGATTGTGAAATTTATTTTACTGTTTATGATTGGGTTACCGAAACAAGCTCATCCGATTATACGCAGGATCATTCGAAAACGATTAAAGTTAGAGACAACATAAGTTATGAATATCGAGAAGTTACGGAGTATGAAACCATCACGGAAACGGTTTATGAAAAAAAATGCAAACCAGATGGAACAGTGGTTGAGGTACCCAAAACCGTAACTAAAACAGTTCCCGTTACGAAGACCGAACGGGTGAGGGTTTGTGAGCCGGTATACGAAACCGTTTATGGCAGCATCACCACAACACAGTTTCGTCAAGTCGCAAGAATAAAAGCTAAAGCGACGGTGCATGCGAAGGATTCGGATTGCCAATTGACGGGGAGTAAATTTTCGACGCGGACAATCAATAAGGGGACGCAAAAGAAATCGTCTGGTGATCGTCGAGCACTGCCGGATAAGGGTTTGCGATCATCGGGGAAGAAGAAGTCTCCTAGTGCGATGAAGAAGGAGGTGGCGAAGCAGTTTCTTCGGGAGATTAGGGCTCGGTATTCGAAGTGAGGGTTTGTGCTGTGAGTTGATTCTCTGACGGGCAAAGCTGCACCCTAGCTTGAAGCTAGGGTGCAGCTTTGCTTTGCTTTGCTTTGCTATAACGGATACTCATTGCATGAATTCTCCCTCATTTTCATATGAATTAAAGTTTTAATTGTTATTTTGTGCGGGTTATTTGTTTACAAAAATAGGTTTAAAATTAAAGCTCTTAGAAACATAAGATGAATAATGGTGCCGGTACGATGTACCTCTTAGACTTATCCATTTTCATTTTTTCTACAAATGGTGTCGGAGCTACGTTCCTTGCCCAAGCTATTTGTAGAAATCATAATTAGGAGGTAATTATGAGTCCAAATTAATTGTCTTC
>JAHDGC010000517.1:918-4466 GCA_020627865.1 Saprospiraceae bacterium
CCCAAGCCAGTTTCATAATTTTAAATTTACAAGCTCATTATTTAGTATGTCAACCCTAGCGTTAAAATTAATTGCAGTGGTTGACGCTATGGCCAAAGCTGAATCTGTACCCTAACTTGAAACTAGGGTACAGATTCAATGTTGAAAACTAGTGCCCCACTACCCTATTGGTATTAATCTCTCCCCCAGCCTCCCTAGCGAAAGACCAATTATATTTTGAAAAACAAATCAACAAAAAGATAACTGCCGAGATGCCCGCGAAGAGTAAGACAAAGTTGATATCGACCCGTTGCAATTTAAACAGGGCAGCAGTTTGTAAAACAGAAGCTTCGTAGGTAACAAAGCAGGCAGAATAAATATTCGTAGCGGCATGTACCCCTAAGGCCAACTCCAAGCCATTATCCAGTAAGGTAATCAGCCCCAAGAAGAAACCAATGCCGCAATAATAAGTCAGCATCAAGTTTGTACCGTAGGCCTCTACTTCGGGATTCATGATATGGACAAGGCCGAAGAGCAGGGAAGTTAACAACAAGGGCAACATGCGGGATGGAAAGAACAGGGAAAGCCCTTGCATGAGATAGCCCCGGAAAAAGAGTTCTTCAAAGCTGGTTTGTAAAGGTAAAATAAGGAGGGAAATGAGTAGTAAGATTAAAAACTTACGACCATCAAAATTGAAGACATAGTTATGGGGTTCGGAAAAATAGAAGAATAATTCTGTCAGGAACATGAGTCCGAACCAAAGTGTAAAACCGAAAAAAATCCGTCCCCAGCGAATTTTATCAAAGGGGTTGACCAATGTCCTGAAGGAGCGCTTGTGCGCCAGCGGCACCATGACCAACAAGGCAAAGAAAGCGAAGACAAAAGAAAGCAACATGAGGAGGAGTCCAAAGTTGGAATCCACGCCAATAAGCTCAAAGTTTTGGGTATTTTGATAGGCCGACATATCCACCAAGGTCATCAGGGGTACCTGCCCGAAGATAAAGGCAACAATGAGTGTAATAATAACGATCAAATATCTTCCAATATGATTTTTGCCGTTTTGTGCAATTTCTAAAAACATACGGTGTGTTTGGATTTTTTAAAATAAATACAGAGTATAGTATAACAACACGTACAATATAGTGTGTTAGCTTGGGGTGTATGCTTGTTGCAATAGTAAAGCTAGGATAAGTTCAGAGACTGAAATTATCCATAAACGGCTTGGTTAAAGTTGGATGTATTGTATAGGGTCAAAATAGAGACCAGACAGAAGGTAATTACAAAGCTAAACAAATATTTAAAAATATGCAGATATAATCGTAAAATTTTATGGGAATAGTAAAAGTTGTTGGATAGGATCGGTAAAGTTGTAGCGTCTTGGTAGATAGGTATTGATGATATGGATAAAAGACAATAGCCTGACCAGGTATTGGCCAAGCTATTGTGCTATTTCATCAAGTAAAATACTTCAAAAGTATGAAGCAGTACTACTTACTTATTTTTCAGTTTACTCAACAATTCTTTTGCGTGTTCCCCAGCAGCTTCTCTACCACCAAGTCCATATGCCAATGCGAAAGCAACGGCAACAGCACCTAATGTCAATCCGAAGGCTAGTTCTACAATGCTATTGGCGATCCCCATAGTTCTCAAAGAGATGGCAAGGAAAAGGCCGATGATAGCAAAACGAGCGATGCTTGCAATGAATTGATTGTTTGCAGATTTTGACAAGGCATCATAGATCAGGGTAGCAATGTAATTACCCAAAACCAATACAACAAGGCCAAACAAAATCTGTCCAGTAGTAGACAATACTGTATTAAGGATACCGCTTAGTTTATCTAGTTCCAACATTTCTACACCGGTAATGATACCGAAAGCAACGAGGAAGAAAAACGCAAGGTTACCGATAATTCTAGATAAAGATTGTCCTTCACCCATGATACCAGCCAATTGCAATCTTTCGGGAAGGCTATCCGTACCAATGCTTCTAAGAATATCTTCTATGAAATTGGTAAGGAATCTTCCACCATAAGCAAAGATACCGATAATTAAAGACGCACCTAATATCTTAGGTAATGTGCCCAATATGGTTTGTAAAACTTCATTGGCTGGGCCTGTAATCGCATCCCAACCTAGAGCATTAAGTGCTTGGATAATGAAAAGTACGAAGATGATAAAAAAGATAACTTTCCTAACAATATCCGTTAGCCTTTTCGTATCAGTGAAACCTGCTTTTAAGGCAACATTATCCATCAGGTTACCTGTCATACTAATCAGATTAGAGGCAAAAGTAGCGATGATATAGCCAATAAAGCCAATCACACCAGCAGCAATAATCCTAGGGAAATAGCCAAAGAATTCATTGAGCATATTCTTCAGTGGATCAAGCACTTGGCTGATGCCCATAGCCTCTAACACAACCATGAGTACCAATAACATGAGCAAGTAATACACTAATGTCGAAAAGAAAGCATTAGGGTCTGCATTTCCAGCAGCTTTACCCAATAATTTATCATCCCAAGTCGTTTTCTTTAATGCACGGTAAACCAGTTTACGGATACCTTTAGCAATCATCCAACCGATGAATAAAATCAACAGTGCTGACAACAACTTTGCGATGGAGTCATTTAATCCTGTAAATGCGAGAAAATCCTTTAGAGTAGTTGATAGTTGGTCCATTTTTTAAGATCTTAAATAAATAAAGAGAGTTAATTAATATAATAAATAGTGAAATTCAACAATATAGCCTACCTTATACAAAACAAGCATTAGATTGTATAACATAAACATTTCCTGATTTTGATTTCAATGTGTTTTTGGCTTATAAAATCAGGTTGAACATGTAATAATAATGTAGAGGGCTTAATTTGTTTTCTACAAGGTAATAGTATTCTGTTATGACGCTACTTGGTGTGAAAGTAACGTTTTCGTAGTGTTTTTAACATTTAATAATGTCACAAATTCACACATTTAAACATGAAATTAAACACAAAAACAGCTAAAACTCCATCTAATCTTAAAAAATATTATACATAATAAACTATAAATCAACCAACAAATAAAAATAAAACATACACAAATATTACTTAAAAAAATCTATGTAGTATCGGCTTTTATTTATAAAAACCGATACTACATGAGCGCAAATTATCATCTCGGAATCAATTCAAACATAACTCTTCTATTTTTTTCCCGACCATGTTTATACTTATTTGTAGCAATGGGTTGCTTCTCTCCATAGCCCATATATTCCATTCTTGACGTTGAAATCCCTTTTGAAACTAGGTAATCATAACAGGCCTTTGCTCTTCTTTCTGATAGTTTTTGATTATCACCAGAACTACCGATACTATCCGTATGGCCACTAATTTTGAGAAAATACCCCGGATAACGGTTCATCACATCGGCGATTTGTTCTAGAATTGAGTTGGATTCGCCACGCAAGCGTGCATTCCCAGTTTCAAATTTTACAGCATACATCGCACGCTCCAAAATTTCCTTGTCTTCTACAGTAATAACATTCGTTGGGGAAGTTGGCTCCGGGCAACCATTCCGCGCCAATACACCGG
>JAHDGC010000517.1:4476-5754 GCA_020627865.1 Saprospiraceae bacterium
GCCCGGAATACTCGGACAACGATCTGCATCATCTGCAATGCCATCCCCATCTGTATCTGGGCAACCGTTCAACGAGCCAGCGGCTCTTGGGCAAGGATCATCCTTATCTGGAACACCATCAGCATCTATATCTGGGCAACCGTTAAATCGGGCCAATCCTTGCTGATCGGGGCAAGCATCCTCCTCGTCGACAACCCCGTCATCGTCCCTGTCATTCATGGTGGTGGGACAACCATTGTTATCTGCTGGACCAGGTTGCTCTGGGCAAGAGTCCATCGGATCAGAAACCCCGTCATTATCACTATCGGGGCAACCCCTCAACTCTGGCAGACCGGCAGCATCTGGACAATCATCTTCCCGATCAGAGACACCATCGCTATCCATATCCGGACAACCGTTGAATTCTAGTAACCCTGCCAAGGTTGGGCAATCATCCTCAAAGTCTCCTATCCCATCATTATCCGTATCCGGACAACCAGAGAAAGCCGCCACCCCCGGGCTATCCGGACAACTATCATCCTTATCCGGAATGCCATCATTATCCGTATCTAAAGCATTTTTATCTTTTTTGTTTTTATTGCGATTGGCCTTATTTATATCTTTGGAACCACTACCGAACATGTAGAGCAAGCCCGCACTATGGCTCCAGTTATTCCGGTTGACCCCGAAAGAGGTTCGGTATTCTGTTTGTAACTGAAGGTGCAATTGGTTGACAATACGAATATTGCAGCCTATCCCCAAAGGCATTTGTAAATTGATATCATTATCCGGTGTATCCATATTGATCCCCATCCCCGAATACAGATAAGGTTTCAGGCGGGCTTCCGTGAGAAAATAACCGAGTTGCACCTGACCATCAAGGCTCATCACCCATTCTTTTTCTGTAAAGGAAGTATCTGTAGCGGGTAATTGCACTTGCGCTAACCTAAAAGGCACTCCAACGGCTAAAAACTGATTGAGCAATCGGGTATACTTGGCCTCCCCTCCTATCCCTAGATTCTCAAAATCGTAAACCTTCACCTCTTTGAAAGGGGAACCTCCAATATGAGGAGAGGTATAATCTACGAACAAACCGCTCAGGCTGATTCCATTCAGGTGGGTTAATTCTTGTGCGGAGGAGAATGTCAGATTACCCAGGAGGGCAATTGCCAAAATAAATAAAATCTTTCTCATAAAAAATAGTGTTTATGGTTACGTATATCCCAAATTTTCGTTTTTGGTGCCGGTGCTACGCACCTATTGCAATTATGATTGATGACTCTTGTGCTACAAATGGTT
>JAHDGC010000518.1 GCA_020627865.1 Saprospiraceae bacterium
GTCCTTTATCTATATCTGCTGGGAAATATTCAGAAGACCTGGTTTCGGGAATATTGTTAGAGCATCCTTCGAGATATTCGGGAATGTTGTTGGCCTGAAGGCTCAGTGTTACGAATATAAGAAAGAGAGTGATGAATTGTTGCAAATTCAGTTTCATGATTGATATGGTTGATATAGTTGTTTGTTGCTTAATGGTTATTTCGTTGGCATATGTGCGGTTAGTTGTTTAATTCTTGTATTCACCACAGATTCTACAGATTAACACAGATTTTTTCACAGATTTCCACAAAATCTGCAAGCAGATAACACGGATTTTCACAGAGTTAAACAAGAATCAAGGCCACCATTATAACAAATAAAACACATCAAGCAGGTTGATGCCAATCATCGTAGATTAATGCATTAACTTGCTTGACATTTTGATATTTTTTCTTAATTATTCTACTATAATTTTGCGGGAAATTTCTTCTTCCGGAGTAATCAGCATGATGGTGTAAACACCGGGCACGCTATTGATAAAACCAGAAAATTGGTACTGGGATTGACCTTCCCCTTTTTGGGTATTGAGCAATCTTTGGTGCATGTCGAACACCTGAATTTCTATGTTTGTAGCTTTCTCCAAAACGACGTTTACATTGTAACTTCCGTCCAAAGTCGGGTTTGGATATTCCTGAAAGGTCGTTACAAGTGATGCTGTTGTGGAAATTTTTGTTGCTTCTTCTTTATTAAAAACAAGTGGGGAAGCGACTTGATTCTCCTCGGATAAGTTCGGCTTTAAGCCAAAAGAAAAGATGTCTTTTCCAGAATTATCGGTATCCCAGAGGACATTGTTAAATGTAGCAATTCCTTCGGGAGAAATTTCTGCTGGCATGATGAATTCTAGCGTTTCTACTGTCCATAAATTCGTTGCGGAACGATCAATGATTAAGCAAAATGTTTCCTTATCAAAGGTAGTAGGAAACAATATTTTAGTATCAATTTTTACTTGGGTAGCAACTGAATTCGCTGTACGTCCAGACGCTTTCATCAACCATTTTTTAGGCAATATTTGCATAGGGTTTTCGGCCACATTTTCTAATGAAAATGCTTGTCCATTATCTCCCCAAATCAGGTAATCCCCATCATTCAGCGTAGCTGAGTTTTCAGTGTTGGAAACTGCAATTTCCTTTGCTCCAATCACCAACTGGCCAGACTCATGGCTACTGGTGGCCTGTTTCTGATAAAGTGTTGCCTTATCGTCTCTAGCGATTCCGGCGACATTATGGGTATAAGGACTATCTTTTTTCCAAATAATATTTCCATCTGAATTGCGGTAATCTTTTTCTAAAGTAATCCCGTATTTCAAGGCCAGATAAGTTTCCAATTTAGTCCGTTCTTCCACTTTTAGAATTCTTTCATAAAGGATAAATTCGGCTATCAAACCGGAAAAGGCATCATCAATATTTGCAGAAGCGGCATGACCAAATCGCAGTACAGGTTTAGTCGTTTCATCCGTGACAAGTTGCTGACTACCAACACGTCGGGTGTAGGTATTGATTACAGCTTCCGATTTTTCCTCAGCATTTAAAGGGGTGATTTTATCCTTAGAAAAAGCCATTTTTGTGTTGCGGGACGCACTGGAAAGGCTTTCAGTAGAAAGCAATACATCTCCAAATTCTCCCTTCATTTCCCATATCGTATTTTCATTGTTAACAACCTCATCTTTATAAACCGTAAAGATCGTAGCTTGCCCCAATTGATAAATATCATGGGGAAATTCAAGGTTACTTTCTTCATTAAAGGTTGTCGCGGGATTAAAATTCAACAAATCAGCATTGTCAGATTTTTGACCAAGATTTCCTTTTAACCAAAGGGATGAATTAGGTATACCACCGGGGGATTGTGCCATCATAAGGCACGAGAGAAGTAACAAGCATGTTACAATGCCTGCTCTTACAGTTTCTGGTTGCATCTATGTTTTTGTTTTTCAGTTTAAGTAATCTCCAATATTATTTATTAACACTTGTTCTGCTCTATACTATGTTTTCTTAGCTAAATTTTGAAGCTCAATAACAATAGCATACCGCAAAGATATATACAAACAAAATCACATAAAAGTTTTTTGTGTTAAAGTTTAATAATTTTATTTTTAATATATAAACATTGAAATAGCGGCTCAACATCATACCATTTAACTTCATTCAAAAAATTATTTTTTTTGATTTCAATGAACAATTAATAGAGAAAAGCGTTATAATTGTAAATCTATCATAAATAATAGTAAAACTACTATTTAAAATTATGAAAACATGACTATACCACCGATAAAAAGATTCTGGAAATTATTGAAACAATACCAAGGTGAGATTAGGCAAATCTATATTTATGCCTTATTCATAGGAATTGTCAACCTTACCCTACCACTCGGCATACAGGCTATCATCAATTTTTTACAAACTGGAACATTCACCTCTACTTGGGTAATATTGGTTGGATTTGTATTGTTGGGGATAGCTATAACAGGCATACTACAGGTATTACAATTGCGGGTTGTTGAGAATATACAACAGGATTTATTTGCCCGGTCTGCTATTGAATTTGCTTACCGTATTCCTAAAATATCCTTTCTACAATTAGATAAGGTTCATGCCCCAGAACTGGCCAATCGTTTTTTTGATACCCTAACCTTGCAAAAAGGACTACCGAAGATTCTGATTGATTTTTCATTAGCTGTTTTCCAAATCACTTTCGGACTAGTCCTACTCTCCATTTATAGTCCTTATTTTATTATACTGGGTTTTGCCCTAGCATTTATCTTGTGGGTTATCTTCAGAATAACCGGGCCTAGGGGTTTATCAACAAGTCTTAAGGAAAGTAAGTATAAATATTTGTTGGCACATTGGCTAGAAGAAATTGCAAGGGTAAACAGAACCTTCAAAATTTCATCGAAAAAAAAATTCCACATTAACAAAACGGACAATCTCATTGGCCTTTATTTAATCTCTAGGGAAAAACATTTTAAGGTATTACTCAGTCAATTCAAACTTTTCATTGCTTTCAAGATCATTGTAGCCGCAGGATTATTGTTACTTGGAGGCTATTTGGTTTTTCAAGAACAAATGAACCTAGGACAATTTGTAGCTGCCGAGATTATCATTATTCTTATCATAAACTCTGTAGAAAAATTATTGCGTACTATTGATACTATTTATGATGTATTAACTGCCCTAGATAAAATTGGTCATGTAACGGATTTGAAACTGGATGAGCACGGCGGCATGGCAACCATAAATACCGAAGGGGGCCTATCACTAAAAGCCCAAGAAATTGTATTTGGTTTCCCGGATGAAAAGCGTAAAATCATAGATGAGTTATCCCTTGAGATCGCTGCCAATGAAAAGGTAGTTTTATCCGGCAAGTCAGGTAGTGGAAAATCAGTTTTGCTTCAGGTATTGGCAGGAATTCATCAAGTTGAGGACGGCGAATTGTATATTGATGAAGTGCCGTTTTCCAATTATAATAGGGAGCAAATCCATGAAACATTTGGTATTTCTCTTCCTATCAATCAGATCTTTGAAGGTACATTTAAAGAAAATATACTACTAGGTCGAGAAATTCCGGATAAAGAAATTTCAGAAATCATCAAACTCCTGAATCTCGGTGAGTACCTCGCGCATCAACCCAAAGGCATCAACAGTTTTGTGGATAGTGGCGGAAGGAGATTGCCGCGGAGCATTATTCAGAAATTGCATATTGCGAGAATCCTTATTGGTAAACCCCAATTGCTTTTGATGGAAGACCCCCTACATTTCATTGAAGCAGAGGAGAAGAAAAATATCATTGATTATATCATGAATGATCAACGAAATTGGACAGTTTTGGTCGTTTCTGATTTTTACTATTGGAAAGAAAAGTGTGATCGGATTATTGAACTGAATAAAAATTAAAAAGAGAGAATATGCTAAATATTTCTGAAAATAGTATTAAGGATAATGTTGATCTTAAGGATTTTAATTTTTATGTTCTATTAAAAAAAAGTCGGGTCAAGAAACTATTGCTTTGGTTGATTATGATACTCATGATTATTTTATTAGCGGCTCTTTTTTTACCCTGGACACAGAATATCAGTGCGAAAGGTTATGTCACGACACGATCTCCCCAACAGCGTCCCCAAGCAATACAATCCGTCATAGCAGGCCGCTTGGAAAATTGGTTTATACAGGAAGGAGACTTTGTAGAAAAGGGAGACACGATTGTATTTATCTCGGAAGTGAAAAGTGAATATTTTGATCCAGAGTTATTGGTAAGAACAGCAGAGCAACTAGAGGCCAAGTCGCAAAGCGTCGAATCTTATAATCAAAAAATAAGTGCACTCCAAAATCAGTATCTTGCGCTACAAGAAACCTTACAACTAAAAAAAGCACAAACACGGAATAAAATAGAACAGGCAAGGAATAAGATTACGATGGACAGTATTGACTTGGTTGCTTATCAGGCAAATCTGAATATTGCGAAAAACCAGTTATCCAGAACCCAAGAATTGTACAACAAGGATTTAAAAACACTTACCGAACTTCAGGACAAGGAGTACAAGGTACAATCTGCTAATGCCAAGGTGAATGTGCAGGAGAACAAACTACGCAATCAGAAAAATGCCTTTACGAATTTAACAATAGAATTACAAACCCTTGAAAGAGAATATGCAGACAAGCTCGCCAAATCTCAATCAGAACAACAATCGGCATTGTCTACCAAGCTAGAAGGTGTAGCAGCAACCTCCAAACTAAAGAATCAATTGAGCAACTATACCGCAAGGCAAAAATTTTATTACATCACGGCACCACAGTCTGGGTTTCTGACCAAAACTTTGAAAAAGGGTGTTGGAGAAATGGTCAAGGAAGGCAGTGATATTGCCACGATCATGCCTGCTCAATATGACCTTGCCGTTGAGACATACATCAAACCGCAGGACTTGCCCTTACTGAATATCGGAGAGCTTGTCCAGATTAGGTTTGACGGCTGGCCTGCAATTGTCATCAGCGGATGGCCGGAATCTTCTACAGGTGTCTTTTCAGGACATATTGTTGCTATTGATAAATTCATCAGCGAAAATGGATATTACCGGATATTGATCAGCCCGAACAAAGAAAAAAAAGCTTGGCCCGAAAAGCTAAGTGTGGGCACGGGTGCAAATGCATTTATATTGTTGAAAGAAGTACCGATATGGTATGAAATCTGGAGACAGCTCAACGGATTTCCGCCTGATTTTTATAAAACAGAAAAAGAAATTAAAAAAGAAATTAAACGAAAAGCACCTATAAAATCTATCAAATAATATGAAATTCTATTCTCGCAAATTAATAAAACCAGAAAACCTCAATGCCAGAAATACTTTATTCGGTGGTGCCTTACTTCGCTGGATTGACGAGGAGGCCGGCATTTATGCCATGACAAAACTAGGCACTAAAAATGTAGTGACAAAATATATTTCTGAGATTGATTTTGTCAGTTCTGCTCAGCAAGGGGACGTTATCGAAATCGGTCTGGGGTTCAAAAAAATTGGACGAACTTCTATCTGTTTTTCTTGTGAAGTCAGGAATGTTTTCACTAAAGATACCATCATCAAAATAGAAAATATTGTTTTTGTAAAAGTAGATCAAAATGGCAAACCCGAACCACATGGAAAAAGTTTAAACAATCTAAAATTGATCAGGGAATGAGTAAAAAGACAAGTTTAAAATTACTTTTGTGGATTATTTCTAGCATTAATTTTC
>JAHDGC010000519.1 GCA_020627865.1 Saprospiraceae bacterium
TTACTGATTTTCATATATTTACGAGGGTTGTGTCAACTTTTTTCAGGACACTATACCCTGTTCAAACTTAAAATTTATGATAAACAAAGCATCAAAATATAACATTCAAAATTATCACGACTTCGGTATTTGTTTTCCTATCAAAGTGCTGACCGATAAAGAATTAATTTATTTTCAAAATAATTATCGTGAATTTGAAAATTTCTACAATGGTGCGCCTCCCAAAAATACAACCAAACAATTACACTTATTTTTTGATTGGGCCTACACGTTGGCTACACATCCAGCTGTTTTAGATCAAGTAGAGAAAATCTTAGGCGAAAATATTCTAATACACAGCAGTTCCATTTTTTGTAAAAACCCTAAAGATTTAAATTTCGTGACTTGGCATCAAGATGGTTATTATAATGACTTGGATAAACCGGAATATGTTTCGGCGTGGGTAGCCTTAAGTAATAGTACCCCGGAAAATGGTTGCCTGAGAGTCATTCCAGGGACACATATATAACAATATAAACACGTAGAGCGGCCAGGGCAACATAATATGTTGGGTACAGGTTTAACAATCGAAGAGCCTGTAGATGAAACCCAAGCGGAAGATGTGATTTTGAAAGCAGGCGAAATGTCCTTGCACCATGTCAATATCATACATGGATCAAATGCCAATAATTCAACAAGTAAAAGAATTGGATTTGCCATCCGGTATGTGGCACCGCAGGTAAAACAAAAATTGCCCCACTTTAATGTTATTCTGGCAAGAGGAAAAGATGATTTTCATAATTATACTTTAGCCCAAGTTCCCATGAAACTCCACCTACCAGCTCTGCTGATGCCTCAAACAATACCTCTGCTGCTTCCTCCGCGGGATTCGAGCCTTTTCCTCCGGGTCGTTTCATTGCAGCTACACTGGTGGCCATTTCTACTGCCGCTTCCGCCATTTGCTCTGCACCTTTTGCGGAATAATGACCATGCGCTACAGGCGTAAACATTTCTGCCCCTGCGGTTACCAGCTCAGCAGAGGAGGCTAGTATTTTTTTGGCTCGTGGAGGAACAGGTTCCGCTTCTGCAAATATAAACTCGGCCGCTTCCATCATTTCTTCGGAGCCATTACTTTGTTCATTTAATCATTGCAAATCCTCATCAGATATAGTAATACTACAATCTTCTCGGGCGTTTCTACCGTTTTTACTGCTTCTTGTCCAATTCGCATTGTCCATCAAGTTAAGGGTAAGGACTTTATTATTAGAAACAGATACTTGGATAGAATCCAGCTCTGCAACGCAACTATAATCAGGCCCAGCAAATCTTCCCATAACATCATCTGCCCAGATGTCTTGTGTTTCATTGGGCAAGATCGTAATGTCAGGAGATTGGCTAGAAGAATAAACTTTTAAAGTAATAGTTTCCGAAGAATCGTTAACAACTGTTTTAGTAAAAGTTGTCCCGCCTTCACAAGAGAGGAATACAATCATTAGGTTTAAACCAAAAAGAATTTTAAGAATTTTAAACATTTAGTTATGAATTTTAATTGTGGATTAGTGATAGTGGTTTACTAACCTGCCTATCCTGCGAATACGCAGGCAGGATTTCTGTTTTTAATTACTTGCTATTTTCCCGTTTTTTAGATTGATCCTGTGTCGCTTCAGGGTCAATAATAAAAATGCAACTAACGGTATTGCCGTCGCTTTCGGATGTCCAATTATCAGAATGGGCGATACTTTTTGCGGTAAAGCTATCGGGGAAAGTTAAGCTAAAATCTCCGTTTACATCATCACAAGTAGGCTTCTTGAAGCTTTGATAAGTACACTCAAAAACAACCCGACGCTCGAATGCCGGAACAACTGTAGTGATTTCATTTTCACAACAGCCATAATGGACGATGGCATCGGTTGCGGAGTTGTTTACCACAACCTTCTGAAAGGCATAATTCTTACCACAGGAGGTTAATAATGTAGATAAGATTAAGGCGAAAGATGCTGTTTTAATTAAATTTTTCATGATGTCAATTTTAATATGAAGTAATGCTAAAATAACGCGGGAATCTTTCTTTATAGTAAAAATATGGGCGGGACAACAGTGGGACACTGATCATTTTTGCTTTGAAAAACGGGACATATTTGCTACTTTTATGGAAAATAAAAAATGATGAAATCCTTGTATATACTGGCTTTTTGGGTGTTTTTAACTTGTTTCGCCCAGGGACAGGAGGCTGGGACATTCACTCAGGAACTATTTGAGCTTAGATTCCAGTTTGATGCGGGGCAGTTTGATGGAATTAAGCAGCGGTACGCTACAGATATGATCAAAAAGAAAATGATTGGGGTAGAAATTGCCCTTGCGGGAAATAAACTTTCCGAAGTTTCGCCTTTATCAATGGAAGAAAATTTGGATGCAGAGGAAGATTATATTGCCAGAAATCAGGAAGCTTTTATGGCCTTGAAAAATCGGAATTATCTTGGAGCCAATAAAGCCTTGGATGCTACCCGCTTATCCGAAGAAAGTATGACTTGGTTTCAAAAAGGAGAGCGGAATCATCTGCGTGGTTTGATTTATACTGATTGGGGAGCTTATTTTCTGGCACTGAAACATCTGACAGCATCGGAAGAACAATTTGAAAAGGCAAACTCCGAACTGGGCTTGCTGGTTACCTATTATAGTATCATCAAATTGTTCATGCAATCCCACCAGTGGAATCTGGCCACAGAGAAATTAAAAATAGTAATGTCCAAATATGAAAGAGCTATAAATAAGTATCCCGGACTTCAGGCCAACTACAATACCTTGTTGGCATCGGATATGTTTGTGGAAGGGAAGGTTGATATAGCTTTGGATTATATCAAAGAAAATATCCCTATCTACCAGAAGTTATCAGATTCGAGCAATGTCATGAAAACGTATATGAATATTGGCTTTGCACATGCGAGTATCAATAATCCGGACTCTTCATTTTTTTACCTTAAAAAATCACAGGAGTATGTAACCGTGTTGGATGACAAAAGGCAGGAAGTCAAGATACTGATTTCCATGATGAGTATGCTGTATAGCGAGAAGTATAAGGCTCGGATTTTAAACCTCTTGGGATACAAAAATATGGATGCTTACTTTGCTGCAATTCGAGAGAAACTGGACGATATTACAGACCCAGAACTGGAACTTCATTATTTAAGGCAAAAAATCATGTATCATGAAAAGCATCAAGAGAAAGATGCCATGATAAAAACCTTAGAGGAGGAGTCTGATTACCTATATGAATTGAGAAATCTGGACACTACTAATTTACAATTGCTCCAATATCAACTGGATCTTCAGGTAGCGGAAAATAAAAGTTTATCGCTTGAGAAATCTAATGTAGAAAGTCAAAATAGAATCCTCAGCCTAAACCTTGAAAAAAAGAAACAGCAACAACTTTTATATGCTGGAATATTTGGGGCGATCGTTTTGTTTATGATAGGGGCGTGGTATTATACAAATCGGATACAGAAGGAACGATATGCAAAAGAACTTGCCGCTCGGAAAGCGGAGGAGGCCGGGCAAAAATTGACAGAAGCAGAAAAGGCCTTGTTAGAATTGAAAAAATTAATTTTGGAGAAAACCCAGATCATCGAATCTATACAGAATGGCTTGGAGCCGCGTGATGAGGAAATAAGAAAGCACAATGCAAAGTTGCGACAGATGAAAATTCTGACCAACGAAGATTGGATAAAATTTCAGAAACTTTTTAACACGGTTTACCCGAAAATGACATTAAGGTTAATTGAAAATAATGTTCAACTGACCGAGGGCGAATTGCGGATTTTGATGTTGTATAAAATGAAGTTTCACAAAGTTCAGATCAGCGAAGTGTTGGGCATCAGCCCGGAAAGTGTCC
Source organism: Saprospiraceae bacterium (assembly GCA_020627865.1). Taxonomy (GTDB): domain Bacteria; phylum Bacteroidota; class Bacteroidia; order Chitinophagales; family Saprospiraceae; genus JAHDGC01. The sequence goes on from JAHDGC010000519.1 coordinate 3,869, forward strand.
GGAAAGCGGTTTACAGGCTTAAGAAAAAAATTGCGCCGCTTGAACTGGATTTCCTTTTAGTGCAGTTTTAGAGTGAACGCAAAAGTAAAAAAAGCTAAAAATAAACGCTAATGATTGACTTTTAAGCTAGATCGACCAAGCATAACTATTAATCCCATTTCGGCAAACTACAAATTTAAAAAGAGAGTTGACCAAACATGACCAACTCTCCTTGACATCTAAAATCTAAAATCTAGCATCTAACATCTAATCACAACTTATAAACAGCCCGTAAATAAACCATTCCCCCATGATACCCAATAGGCGTCCGCCTAGGAAATGGCATCCCTTGTGAAACCCTAGTGTCAATCTCATTCGGGTAAGTGTTCAATACATTATTTGCACCCAAAACGAAGCGTAAATTTTCCATCGCTTGGTAACCAAACTCAACATCAACCAAAGTAGCCGGGTTTACTTCTTCCCTGCCATCTCTTTCATCAATCGTACTACCATAATAATTCGCCCTGATCGCTCCGTCAAATTTTCCAAAATCATGAGAGAGAGAAAGATTAACCCGCAACTTAGGCAAGTTATTTTCCAAGTTGAATATCGTACTTTCCGATACCGGATCATTGCCCCCGACCTGAGTTTGGCTCAGTACTTCCGTTTCATTATAATTGGCCGCAAGGCTAACCGAAGTACTTGCATTTCTCCAAGACAAAACAGCATCAACACCGGAGGTCAAGGTATTTAAGGAATTGGTATAAAAAGCCAATTCCGAGAAAAGGGGATTATCAATAGGAAGACTTCTCGATTTTATGATTCTGTCATTTACAGTGATGTTGTAGTAATCTACAGTAAGGCTCATGTTATCTGTTAATCTGGAAGCAATACCTACGCTGATATTCTGGGAAGTTTCTGGTGTTAATGCCTTTCCTCCTAAGGATTGCGCCAATGGGTGCGTCGGGCTTACCGTGCCTTCCTGGGTTTGCATTCCAGTAACCCCATCAAAGGAAGTTGTAATGGTAACAACATTGGCTTGCCCCGGTGTAGGTACTCGGAAACCTGTCGAAAATCCACCCCTTACGGTCAACCAATCCGCTACGGTATATCTTCCCGCTACCTTGAAATTATCCGTAGACCCGAACTCTTTATAATCCTCATGTCGATACGCTGCTTGGAATAATAAGGCTTCTGTTATATCATATTCGATATCAGCATAAGCACCCCAACTCCTACTTTCAAAAGAACCGGCATCATCCTTAGTGGTGCCAGCAAGGCCATTCGCGCCAATGGCCGGGGATGCATAATTTTCTCCTGTTTCTGGATCAATCAAGTTGCCGACTGCTGCCCAAGGCCCGGCGGCGTAGGATTGATATTCCCCTTCAAACATGGTGTAAGTTTCGTTTCTAGTTTGGAACCCAACAGCGACATTTATTTTTTCAATAAATTCCTTTGAAAGATCCACATTGACATTTTTTTCATTGTGCTGCAAATCTCCGGGTTCGAAATTTCTTTGGGAATATGGCCCCCATGAAGGATTCAAGGTGCCATTCAATATATAGTGTAGTTTATTATTCCCGAATGAGGCACTTAGGTCATAATTTACACCCAATCCCAACTCTCCTTTTACGCCCATTACGGTACTAAAATCTTTTTGAAACCCTTCAAGCCTTGGGGTAAAACCAAGCGGGAATTCATCTCCCCAGCTAAAATTGCCCTGTGATGTATCCCTTGGATTCAAAGGTACCGGTGTCAAAACACCGCTTCTATTAGGAGCGCGGTAGAAGAAACTATAGTTGCCATAAGTACTGGAGAAATTACCAAAAGCATACACCCGTACATTTTCTGCAATATCAATACCGGCATTCCATATGGATTTGAAACCACTACTTTCTGG
>JAHDGC010000520.1 GCA_020627865.1 Saprospiraceae bacterium
TTGCCAAAGGCGAAAAAAGAAATATCGGCAGTAGTTACTCTCTGTAAAGAACATGAAGACGAGCTTGATTTGGCGACCTTATACAATGTATATTTTCAGTATACAACGATTTTGTATGAGCATAAAGAACTTGCACAGGCAATGAAGCAAGCCAAACGAGCGGAACACTATGCCCATAAATTAGGCTTAAATTTATCAGAATTAGATATTACACCATTGATGGGGAAAATATATCAAGAACAAGGAAATTTTAAACAAGCCTATCGTTATCAAGAAAAATATTATGAGGCAAAAGATAGTATGAATAAATCTAGGCAACTTGAGGAAATTGCTGCCCTTGATGATAGGCTAGAAGATTTGGAATATGAAAAAGAAATTTTTTTGTTGGAAAAAGACAAGGAAATCCTAGCTGCTGAAAATAGGCAAGGTAAAATCTTGTCTCTTGGAGTTGGATTATTGGCATTGCTGACCCTTATTTTTTTGTGGAACAGTAGACGGAAAAATAACATCATTGCCGAAAAAAATCAAGAGCTTGAAAAGGTAAATCATGTCAAAGATCAACTCTTCGCCATTATCGGACATGATCTCCGTAAACCTGCTATTGCATTCCGGGGGATTACCAAAAAGGTGAATTATTTGCTGAATAACAGAGATTATACAACCTTAAATGCACTGGGAGCAGAAATAGAAAAAGATGCACAAGCTTTAAATAAGTTAACAGACAATTTGCTGAGTTGGGCTTTGTTGCAAAGAAATGTGATGCCGTATAATCCGGTGAATGTTAATTTGTGCGATCTTGTCGAGGATGTGATCATGCTTTTTGATAAGTTAATTAAAGAGAAAAATATAAAGGTAAAGCTAGCAATTGATTCAACAATAAACGTACATTCTGATGAAGGAAGTTTGCAGACAATTGTCCGGAACCTTATTGATAATGCCATTAAGTATACACCCGACGGTGGAACCATAACGGTCAATGCTGTAAAAGAAAAAGAAAATATAAAACTGCGGGTGAAAGACAACGGTGTCGGAATGTCCGAATCCAAATTGAGGGATATTTTTCTCTTACAAAAAAATAAATCATCAAGCGGGACAACGGGAGAGTCGGGCACTGGATTGGGGATGCATTTGGTTGACGAATTGGTCAAGCTAAATCGTGGTTCCATTGATGTAATGAGTACGCTAGGCGAGGGGACTGTTTTTAATGTCTTGCTGAAAGCATCATAATGTGATTCCAGAAAATCTAACTGAATTGTTTCGTTAAAGATTAATACCTAAACTACTATGTTCTCAGGGAAAAGTATTTTTATTGCTGTCTGCAAAGACGTTCTTTTTGCGAATAATAATTTAAAATGTTTTGTGTTTTTATTGTTATTTTCTTTGATGTGCCATGTGCCCTTATTGGCATTTCAAGGGCTAGGTTATGATAAAGAAAAAGAGCTGTCCAATTTTTATACCTATAGGCTGAATAGTGACAGCCTGTGGCAAATTTATAATAAGGGCAATTTGTCAGAAAAGCTTGCTGGGGAATTGTTGGATCAATTGTGGTCAGAGAAATATGCATTGGATAGAAAAGCGGGTATCGAAGAAGCCATGAAAGTGCCGGATGCGTTTAGCAAAAATATAACAGATACGGCTGTAGAACTCAAAATAAAAGTACAATGTTATAGAAGGCATCTTTTTAAATTGTATAGTAACCCGGCAGAGGAAACCGCAGCAAAAGAAGCTGCAAAAAATCTGGCTATCCGTTTCGATAAAGAATACGTAATTGTAAAATTTTTGTTAGAAAATGGTCGTGCTAAATTAACAATGGGGGAAACCGAATGGGCAATGGAATATTTTTTGGAGGCCAAAAAGTTGTTAGAGGAGACTTCAAAAGATAAATACAAAGCAGAAGTCTATGGGAGTATTGGTGATTTATTCCATAAGCAGGCCGATTATCCCTTGGCACTTGAGTTTAGCCGAAAGGCCTTAAAGTTTGCCCAAGCGTATCATTTGCCTAAGGATGAAGCCCTGGCTTGGAAAGTCATGGGGAACTGTTATCTGGATACCTATGAGCTGGATAGTGCGCTAATGCATTTTAATAAAGCGGTGGCGATTGCGGATGCTTCAGGGGAGCAAAATTTTAAACACCTCGTGCTGAATAATATTGGGATCGTGTACGAATTTAAAAGGGAATACCAAAAAGCGATCAGTACTTACGAAACCTGTAGGACTTTCTTTGAAAAAGAACAGGATCAAGATAAAATGGGGAATGTATATTTTGATTTGGGGCAAGCGAATATTGCTATGAAAAATTATGAGGAAAGTTTGAAATGGTGTCGTAAGTGTTATGACATTAGAAAAGCAACCAACAACCTCAGAGGCTTTTCCCATGCAGCGCAATGCTTATACGTTTCTTATAAACGGAAAGGGGAATTCTCAAATGCCATGCAGTTTCTCGAAGTATTTAAACATGCACAGGATAAAGAGTTCAATGAAAAGAACACCAAAGCAATAACGGCGCTGAATTTACAGCATGAGTTCGACAAAGAAAAAGAGAGAACAGGTATACAGCACCAGGCAGAGTTGGAGCGGGCGGCATTGATTAGAAAAGGCTTGATTGCCGGATTGTTACTTTTGGGTTTACTCTTGTTTTTGGGGTATCTGAATTATGCAAACAAACAAAAGGCCAATCGGGAAATTGCTTTACAAAAACAACAATTGGAAGAAGCCAATATCATCAAGGATCGCATCTTTGCCATTATTGGGCACGATCTCAGGAAGCCTGCTATCGCCTTTCGAGGCATCACGAAAAAAGTCAATTATCTTTTACAACAACAAGATTACAAAACCTTGAATGTGCTGGGAACGGAAATTGAAAATGATGCTTATGCTTTAAATAAGTTAACGGATAATTTATTGAACTGGGCCTTGCTCCAAAAAAACGTAATGCCCTTCAATCCGGAGCTGCTTAACTTGAGGGATGTTACGGAAGAAGTTATGGATATTTTTGATAAACTGGCACGAGAAAAAAATCTACATCTGGGAATTGCTATGGAACCCAACCTGATGGTTCGTGCGGATGAAAATAGTTTGATGACGGTTATCCGGAATCTGTTGGATAATGCGATTAAATATACGCCTGAAGGTGGCCGAATCGAAATTATTGGGATCAAAGAAACTGAAGGTATAAAATTACAGATTAAGGATAATGGTATTGGAATGCCTGAATCCAAAATGAAGGATATTTTTTTACTCAAAAAAGATAAATCAGAAAGGGGAACAAGGGGTGAAAAAGGAACAGGGCTAGGGATGCATCTGGTTGCAGAGTTGGTGCAGCTGAATAAAGGCTCTATTGATGTGGTAAGCAACTTGGGAGGGGGAACCGTTTTTAATGTTTTGTTACCGGTAATGTAATCTGGATGTTCTAAGATGGAACCATTCACCGATTCGGGATTACCATTCACCGAAAAGGGGCGGTCTTTATTCCCCAAACCATAGGATTTCCCTTATTTTTAAGGAGAATTAGAAATTTTACTTCTTCACTTAGAACAAAAAACCACAGATGTCTACTTTTAATCTAAACGTACTTATTGTAGAAGATAGCCTATCTTTTGCCTTGGAGCTGGAAATGCTGCTTATTGAAATTGGTTATATCGTTATGGGAAAGATAGATAATTCCGAAGATGCTATTGCGTTCATCAATGCCCAACAGCCCGATCTCGTTTTGATGGATATTGACATCAAGGGGAATAAGACAGGACTCGATGTAGCTACGGCAATCAAACCATTGGACATCCCTGTGCTTTTTATTACCAGCTTTGAACAGGAAAAATACTATCAGAAAGCACAGCAAACAAACCTTATCGGATATTTGATAAAACCCGTGCGGAAGTTTTCATTGCGGTCTGCTATAGAAATGGCCTTTCGTAAAATTGGAAATGCAGAGCAAGAGGAAAATCAAAAAGGCTTCTTTCACCGCGAATTCCTGTTCCTGAAAAAAGGACGTATCCTGCATAAGATAAAGTTAAACGATATTAATTTTGTCAAGGCGGATGATGATTATTCTATCATTTACACCGATGATGCAGAATTCATTTCTTCCTTGAGAATATCCGAAATGGAAAATATGTTGCCCAAAGATGTTTTCTTTAGAACACACCGTAGTTACATTGTTAATGTAAGAAGGGTGGATGCTGTGGATACTGTTAAGAATGAACTAAAAGTGAATACTCACGAAGTACCGATCAGCAGGAGTAAAAAGCAAATTTTTTTACAGAAAATTGATTGGGTGAAGTAATAGATTACATTTTACCGATATAGACATACCATTCACCGAAAAGAGCAGAATTAATTTCTTATATAGGATAATGTAGTGTAAATTTGTTATAACCAAAACGGGGTTGTGTCTTCTTTAACTTATAAATAAACATGCGAAGTAATTTTTTTAAGAAGATAATACGCCCTAATAGAATCCAAGTTTTTGTTATAATATCGTTGTGAAATATTGCATCTTATAATTAAATAAATATTGAAGTTTTCCATTTTATGGGTAACCTTAGTAATTCTTAAGAAATATATGATTGTTGTAGTTAATGATGCAATCCAAAATTGAGAACCCATTTATGTTGTAAAGAGATTCCTAAACATGATTGGAGTACAATCTGATTTTTCCCAAAACTAAAAATACTTAGATCACATTTTTCGCGGTGATCTGATTCCCATAGTCCGTAAGTCGAAATAGGTCTCTATTGGCTATGCCAAACACTAAGGAGTTAGACTGATACTGGTTGCAGTATTCGGAAAGCCACTCCTATGTATATTAATAACTAATCTAAATTTCATAATCCTAAAATTTTCAATCATGAAAAATTTTCAACTACTACTTACTTTTTGCTTTATCAGTTTACTGTCCGTAACATTTGTCAACGCACAACACATTAGCATCCAGGGAACCCTGAAAGATGACAATGGGGCAGCCGTTGCGGATGGAAGCCGTTCCATAACATTTAAATTGTATCAACAAGATGTTGGCGGAACTGCTGACTGGGAAGAAACCGCAACTGTAGAGGTGAAGGGTGGTATATATAGTCACTTACTAGGAAGTGTCGTAGCCTTGCCGCCAACCATTTTTGCCAATACCCTTTATTTGGGTGTTAATGTGGCTGGTTCAGAATTGTCTCCAAGAACGGAAATGACCTATTCGCCTTATGCACTTTCCGTACAAACGGCACAACAAGCCCTAACCTTGGTCGGTTGTCAGGGAGCTGTTGGCGATATTAAATATTCCATCTTACCACCTGCTGATTTCTTTACAGAAAATGGAGATTGCTGGAGATTGATGGATGGGCAGACCCTTAATGCGGGAGAAAAATTGAGGGATGTCTATAACTGGATTACATTGCCGGATATGAGGGGGTATTTTTTGAGAGCACACGAGGGGGCGACAAATAATGACCCAGGTCGTAGTACTGCTGATATTGGAACACTTCAAGACAGTGATAATAAATCGCACGCTCATAGTATGGCGAGTGCTGGTGCGCATAGCCATACGGTAACAGATACGTATTTTGCTTATGGTGGCAGTGGTGGTTTTTTTGCTCCAAATGAGGGGTCTGAGGGGAATGAGTACCAAACCAGAACGACATCTACTGCTGGTGCCCATACCCATACAATTTATGCCTCTGGAGGAGCAGAGAGCCGTCCTAAGAATAAAAACTTTTATCTATACATCAGAGTAGAGTAAATCATTTTTGAATAA
>JAHDGC010000521.1 GCA_020627865.1 Saprospiraceae bacterium
ACCGCAAGGACAGGCAGGTTGCTTACTTTTTGGCGAATGCAAAAGTAAGAAAAGATTAAATTTGCTACGAATTTTTGACTTTAAAGCCAGACTGACCAGTTAATTACCGGATATATCTAATTTGCCAAACACTCTTTTTAATTCATACTTGTGAAATCATTGTTGAATAAATTTTTCAGTATAAATATTCATTTAGACTAAATATTTTATTATTTTAGTTTGCCTAAATCCATCACTAATGAAAAATACCCACTATCATACTTCAGAGCATTATTATGCGGATTGGAGAACGAGCAAGATCATGAAAAATACGCTATATGTCTTTATGCTCTGCTGTGTTTTCTTTCTTTTTAGTAACAATGCACTTTCGTATTCATTAAATCCTTCTTCCTCTTCAGTAAATATGCCCGTTGCTGATACCTGCGTTTTGGTAAGTACAGTAGCAGGAAATGGTACCGCTGGTTATGTAGACGGAGCCGGAGATATTGCCCAATTTATGGGGCCCTATAAATTGGATATAGATGCTGCCGGCAATATTTATGTTGCGGATTACAGTAGCCACATCATTCGGAAAATTAATCCGGCAGGTGTCGTGTCCACACTTGCCGGTACGCCCGGTGTGTCCGGTTGGGTCGATGGAGCAGGAGCGGCTGCGCAGTTCAGCTATCCGGCGGATGTGGATGTAGATGCTGCTGGCAATGTTTTCGTGGTAGACCAAGTCGGCCACCGTGTCCGGAAAATTGATCCAATGGGAAATGTTACGACTATTGCCGGAAACGGAACTGCTGGATTAACAGACGCGAATGGTTTGAATGCACAATTTAATTATCCTTCTGGGATCACGGTAGATGCTGCTGGAAACCTCTACATTGCAGATCAGTTCAATCACCGAATTCGGAAAATTGATTCGGCAGGGGAGGTGACGACACTAGCCGGAACCGGAATGTTTGGTGGTTATGTAGATGGTGGTGTGGCGACTGCCGAATTTAATCGTCCGGTTGGCATTGCTATTGATAATGCGGGCAATTTGTACGTTGCAGATAACGGAAATAATAGGATTAGAAAAATTGACACCAATAATATGGTCTCTTCTATTTTTTCGGTCAGCCTTCCTCCTGATGTTGATGTAGATGCAAGCGGCAATATTTATATCGTAGACCCCAACAATGCTTGTATCCGGAAAATTGATCCGATGGGAAATGTTTCGATCGCGGCAGGAACCTGTGCCCCTTCGGATGCCGGCTATCTAGATGGCGCTGCCGAGACGGCCATGTTTAGTACACCAAATGGTTTGGCTGTTGATGGTACCGGAGATGTTTTTGTAGCAGATCTTGGCAATTATCGAATTCGAAAAATTGATGTCATGGCACCTTGTTGCGTACTAAGCGTTACTTGTCCAGCGACAACAAATTTTCCGCTTTCTTGTGTGGAAGAACTTCCGACAACCAATGATCCCGCCGGAGCATTCGCTGCCATTGGCGGCTCGGTAAATACATCTTGCTCTCCAGTGAATATTTCTGTAATAGATACCGTTGAGGATGGCATGGGCTGTACGAATGACTTGGTTAACATTGTACGTACATTTAATGTTGCGGATGTAGCCTCTCTAGAGAATATAAGCTGTACTGTAAACTATGTTATTCGAGATACGATCGCCCCATTGTGGCTTGACAATTCTGGAGCGTTAGATGCCAGTTTTGTTTGTGCATCGGATTTTGTAATGCCTGCTTTACCAAGGGCAATGGATAATTGTGGAAACTCATCCGTAAATGTAATACTAAATTCAGATGTTGTTGTTCCTGGAGCTTGTAGTAATAGTTATGTTAGAATGCTAAGTTATATCGCGATGGATGCTTGTGGGAACCAATCCGTTCCCTATGTCGTAACACTTACCGTAGCAGATAATATCGCGCCTGTCTGGGATCAGTCGCCCGGTGTCTTGGATGCCAATTTTACTTGTGGTGAAGGGGTGTCAGTAGCTGTGGAGCCAACAGCAACGGATAATTGTGATAACATTGGACCATTGTTTAATTCCTCCATAACAGTGTCGCTGATCTCGGATACCACTACTCCTGGAGCTTGTAGTAATAGTTATGTTAGAACATTGAACTATGTTGCGGCAGATGCTTGTGGGAATCAATCCGTTCCCTATACGGTAACCCTAGCCGTAGAAGATAATACTGCGCCTGTCTGGAATCAACTCCCGGGTACCTTAGATGCTAATTTTACTTGTGATGAAGAAGTGTTCATCGCTGCGGAGCCAACAGCAACGGATAATTGTGGCAACCTTGATCTAGCATTTAATTCTTCGATAACAGTGTCCTTGATCTCGGATATTACTACACCCGGCACTTGTAGTAATAGTTATGTTAGAACGTTGAGCTATATTGCAACTGATGCTTGTGGAAATCAATCTACTCCCTATACAGTGACGCTTACCATAGATGATAATGTCGCGCCTGTTTGGGATCAAACTCAAGGGGCCTTGGATGTAACATTCGCTAGTGCTGAAGACGTAGTTTTACCAGCTACACCGACCGCAACAGATAATTGTGCCGAGGCATCTGCAACGATAACTTTAGAATCTGATACCACGATACCGGGAATTTGCAGCAACAATTTTACCAGAATACTAAGCTATCTTGCAACAGATGCCTGCGGCAATCAATCTCCTTACACGGTAACCATAACTGTGGCAGATCCAACGCAACCCGTTTTTTCTAGCTGCCCCGGAAGTCCATTGTTTTTATCTTGTGATGGCGACAATACGGCGATCATCAATTTTTGGTTAGGAAATGTAACAGCAACGAATCCCGATGGTAGTGCTGTAACGGTGAGTAATAATTTTGATGCAGGGAATTTATTCCCATCTTGTGGTAATGGCGCTGGACTAATTATTACATTCACGGCAACGAACGCCTGTGGGAATGAGGCCTATTGCTATGGCCAAATCACCTTGCAGGATATTGGAAAACCTACCATTGTCTGTCCGGATGATACTACCATAGAATGTGGAGAAAGTATTGATCCTGCTTTTACAGGACAAGCTACAGCGATGGATAATTGTTCCGCTTTTTCGGTTTCCTACTCAGATGTGATAAGTGCATCGGGTTGTGCTAACAACAATACAATTGCAAGGACTTGGAGGGCAACAGATGCTTGTGGAAATCAATCGACTTGCTTACAAACCATAACCATTGAGGATACGACTCCTCCTATTTTGAGTGTGCTGCCAGCAGATGTGACGGTCAATTGTGAAGACGGACTTCCCGTTGATCCAGGCATTACGGCAATAGATAATTGTGGAGAAGTATTAACTGTTACATATACTCCAGCTACCATGTGCACTTATGGACTCATCGTTACAAATACTTGGAGCGTTGCCGATTGTTCAGGAAATATAACAACACATACACAAAATATCGCTATTGTTGATAATGTTCCACCTAATGTAATTTGTCAAGATGCTTCCATCGTATTGGATGATACCGGAACTGCTTTCATTATGGCAGAGATGATAGATGCCGGTTCTTCTGACCCCTCAGGAATCAGTCATATGTATGTGGAGCCAGCTATGATTACTTGTCCGGGGGCTGGTGCTGTAGAGGTTACTTTGTTTGTTGTAGACAACGAAGGCAATGTTGGGCAGTGTGCTGCAACGGTAGGGGTCGTAGATAATGTAGGTTCTGACTTGGTTTGTAAGAATTTTGTTACAACACTGCCACCAGAAGGTGTTGTAACAATCTCAGGAGCAGATGTGATTGCGTCGGTTACGGATAATTGTGGCATCTCAAGTATTGCATTGAGTGAGGATACTTTTACGGAGGCAGGCGTGTATACGGTCATCGTTTCTGTAATAAATAATAATGGGAATGTTACAAGTTGTGAAGCTACAGTCGAAATTTTTGGAACCACAAATTGTCAGGAAACGCTGTATGTAAATAACAGTATCCTTTCCGGCGTTTATCAGGCTTGGAATATGATTATATCCGCTGGCGATGTTTTGCATACAGAGGTAGTGGATTATAAAGCCGGCGGTGAAATCAATCTGTTACCGGGTTTTGAGGTAGAACTTGGTGCCGAATTTTCCGCTACAATTGAAGACTGCCCGACACAATCAAAGGTGGCACCAGAAGAAAATAAAAAAGAACAGGTGGCAAAAGAATGATCTGTGTTTTAACGGAAATGTGTTTTTACATGTAGCATCGCTCGAATCATCTCGATTCGGGCGATGCTTTTTTATGAGCACTTCCCTGCTAGATATTGATACATTTGCCTAATATTATTTTATTATTATTTAATACTATATTATTATATTGATATATCTTGGATAATTCATATGTGCTTTTTTGTATCTTAGAAGATTATTTTAACCAAATCATTTAACTTTAACCAAATCATGAACTTACTTATCAAATGTAAAGCCTTTCTCCTGATGCTTTTCTTCCTAACAACGAGCACCTTTCTCTTTTCCCAACGCTGGATGGATCAAATGCATGAAGGTGTTGATTTCAAAACTATTCAAGAAGATTTTTACAAAGAATGGGAAGGAAAGGAATACCAAAAAGGATACGGATACAAACAATTTAAACGCTGGGAGCATTTCATGGAACCCCGTGTTTATCCCGATAATAAATCTATTCCAGCTAATCGTCTATGGGAAGAATATGTTAAACGGCAAGGACAACGCTCTAGCGCATCTTGTTCCTTAAATTGGTCTTCCCTTGGCCCACAAAACTGGCAGAACGGAACGGGATGGAATCCGGGAAATGGCCGGATCAATGCCATCGAGGAAGACCCCAATGATCCCAATACCATTTATGCGGGTATGCCCGCTGGTGGATGTTGGAAATCTGTAGATGGTGGAAGCTCGTGGACATGCCTCACGGATGACTGGCCCATTATCGGAGTGTCCGGAATCGCTATTGATCCGACCAATTCTAACATTGTTTACATCGGCACAGGTGATGGAGATGGTAGCAACACTTACAGTATCGGGGTGCTTAAATCTACAGACGGAGGAGCGACTTGGAATACAACGGGACTCAGTTGGACAAACCCTTCTGATATTGTCGCTCGCAGGTTGATCATTGACCCGAATAACACCAATGTGCTTTTTTGTGCGACAAGTGGCGGTCTTTATAAAACATCGGATGCTGGGGATACTTGGACAAATGTCCGAGGGGGTTCTATGCAGGATGTGGAGTTACATCCGACAAATTCTAACATTGTTTACACCGTGAGTAATGTTTTTTACCAATCTACAGATGGCGGAAATACTTTTAACTATATAACAAGTGGCCTTCCAAGTTACACTTCCGTGAATCGTTACAAAATTGCAGTTTCTCCAGATCAACCGGATTATGTTTATGCCGTTGCCGGAAATGCCAGCAGTGGTACTTTTAACGGACTGTACCGATCTACGAATAGTGGTGCTTCTTTTTCGACTCGATCAACTAGCCCGAATATTTTTGGTTATGAATCGAATGGTGGAGGAACAGCAGGACAAAGTTCTTATGATATGGCACTCGCTGTTAATCCGAATAATGCGAATGAGGTTATTATAGGTGGAATCAACCTTTGGCGATCTACTGATGGTGGCTCTAGTTTAGGCATTATTACCCAGTGGCAATATGGCAACAGCATCGGTTATGTCCACGCGGATATTCATGACCTTGCTTATTTTGGTAACAATCTTTACTCTGGTAGTGATGGCGGTATTTATAAAAGTAC
>JAHDGC010000522.1 GCA_020627865.1 Saprospiraceae bacterium
GAATGCTTCCGCATCACAAAACTTTGAAGATTGTGTGAACTATACTTGCGAAGATCTAGAAAATACTTGTGATACATTCTTGCAGTTACGTATGCGAGTATATGATGTTATAGGCGATTTTAGTGAAGATGACGAAGATGCCCGATATGCAGAATGTATGATTATTGTGCATTTGAGTAATAGTGTGTTGCCATCTATTACTTGTCCGGAAGATGTTGTCTTGGATTGCATGGCTGATCCGAATCTTATTGCCGGCGTCCTCGAAACACAGGAGGAGGGAACTTATCCCATTTATAATGAAAATACCTTGTTGGGCTATTATCCCGCATCTGTAAATTGTAATGAAGCGCGCATTGATGTTGCCCTGACGGGCGATAGTGACAATTGTCGAGAAGGGAGCTTTACGCGAACTTGGGTGTTAACGGATGCTTGTGGTCGAACGAATGAATGTGTGCAAAATGTTGTGATTCAGATTGATGAAGGGCAATATTTCTCCGGAGATACAGATCCAGATGATGCAGATGATATTGTTTGGCCAGAATATGCTTTGGATTTGATTTGTGAAAATGTAGGTACTTATGAGGAGTTGATTGCCATAGAAAATACAGGGCAACCTTTCTTGTATGGTTTACAAGATAATTGTAGTCAACTTGCCATTACCCATGATGATCTTGTCTTTACGGATGATCCTGATGCTTGTTATGTGATTTATCGAAACTGGAGAATTGTCGATTGGTGTCAGTACGAACCGGGTGGCACAGCAGGGGAGTGGATACAGGAACAGATTATTCGTGTGAATGATAATGTGGCTCCTATTTTTACAAATGATTGTGAACAAACTTTCCTTGTCGGAGATGAGGATGGTGACTGTCAGGAAGCATTTTCTTTAACGGTACATGCAGAAGATAACTGTGGTGAAATAGATTTTCGTTGGACAATTGATGCCGAACTAGATGGCTCCGTTGATTTTGAAGGTGAAGGTAATTCCGTTTCAGGTACCTATCCCTTTGGCGATTATGTCGTAACTTTTTACGCTGCGGATAAATGTGGAAATGAGACATCTTGTAACAATTATTTTACAATTTTTGATGATAAAAAACCTTCCCCCGTTTGTAGTCCCGGGTTTTCTACCGTGATTATGCCAACATCTGGGCAAATCAGTTTTACGGCAGCATCCTTTGAGGTCAGCTCTTTTGATACTTGTTCCGATTCTTTGCAGTATACCATAAATATTGCTCCCGAAGTGGATGGTCAAATTGTTCTGGCAACGGAACGACCAACCACTGAAGAAGTTTTCTTCTCGTGTGATGAACTAGGTGAGCAGTTTGTCCAAATTTGGGTCGTTGACGAATATGGCAATGCGGATTACTGTTTGACAGGCGTGGATATTCAAGACCCGAATTATACTTGTAGCGATGCCCCTTTAGTAGACTTAGCCGGTATTGTGATTACAGAAAATGAAGATAAGATCACTGATGTGAATGTTATGTTGAGCGGTGCTGTCGAAGATGTCTTTATTACAGGAACAGATGGGGCCTTTTATTTTTCTAATTTGCCACGCGAGCAAAATTATACCGTAACACCAGATAAAAATGCAGATTTCCTGAATGGCGTAACCACCTATGATTTGGTGTTGATGAGTAAGCATATTTTAGGGGTGGCAGCGCTAGATTCTCCATACAAATTAATCGCTGCGGATGTCAATGGTTCTAATCAAATTACAACGTTTGATTTGGTGAAACTGCGGAGAATGATTTTGGGCATAGATGAAGAATTGACCAATAATACTTCATGGCGCTTCATTGATCAAGATTATATTTTTCCTGACCCGCAGAACCCTTGGTCGCATCCTTTTCCAGAAGCGATTGTCTTCAATGGATTGGAAGAGGATGAGTTGGCCGCAGATTTTATTGGCGTGAAAATAGGAGACGTGAATGGTTCTGCTATTCCGAATATGTTGTTTAGTGCGAATAACCGTCAGGCAACCGAAGCGTTGATTTTTACAGTACAAGATCAATTTTTAAGCAAAGGAGAAAGTTGTACAATCAATATCGTTGCGCATGATTTTTCTGACGTGTTAGGCTTTCAGTTTGCTTTGCAATTTGATCCCGAAATATTGTCTTTTGAAAATGTAGAACCGATGTTCATTTCTTTGAAGGATGAAAATTTCGCATTACAACACACTGGAGAAGGAGAACTACTTTGTAGCTGGAATGTTGCGAACCCGATGCATATTGAAGACGGGAACATTATTTTTTCGATGACATTTACTGCGAAAGCAAAAACAAATTTACGGGATGTGTTGTATTTTGAAGATAGCATTTTAAAAACGGAAGCCTACAGAAGCTCTGGACTGAACGATCTCAAACTGGATTTTATTCCAGCGATTTTATCTACGGAGCAATTTACATTGTATCAAAATCGTCCGAACCCTTTTGATACAGAAACCGTCATCCCTTTTTATTTACCAGAAAGTGGCATTGCGCATTTAAGCATTACGGATATTTCAGGGAAACAAATTTTGCAAGTCAATAATTTTTATGAAAAAGGTTTCCACGAAATTCCTGTGGCACTTGAGGGGAATTTAAGTACAGGGCTTTATTTTTATCGACTTCATTTTGACGGGTATTCGCAGACGAGGAAGATGCTTGTTTATGATAGGTAATCTGGCAAAAAAAGATTTGACTGAGTTGTTATGTGCTATCCTATGAAATAGCATTCTGCTGACATAAAGTTATTTTATCAAGATAGTATTTTAGAAAATGGTTAACTTGACAATCATGACATAAGTTAACCATTTAAAAAATATTATTATGAAACGAGCAAAACAACATTTTAAGCTTCGTAAAATTATCTTCACCTACACGATCCTATTCTTAACCACTATCAACATTGCATTTGGACAGGATGATGATGTAACAGCTTGTCCTTACTTTAACGTATTCTCTACCGATACCTCTGGCGTTGTTTTTTCACTTGCCTCTACCGATATAAATGCTACAATTAGTGGTGTAATCGCCAATGTTGTTGTAGAGCAATTGTATCTCAATGCGGGCGACTCCATCGTAGATGCTACTTATGTTTTTCCAATGTCTTCCAAGGCGGCCATCTATGGTATGGAAATGGATATTGATGACCGAACAATTGTGGCTGAAATAAGAAGAAAAGATGAAGCGCAGGAGATTTTTGAAAGTGCGGATAGTTCCGGATTGACGGCCTCCCTTTTGGAACAAGAAAGACCCAATGTTTTTCAGATGAGCCTTGCCAATATTAATCCCGGAGACTCTCTAGTTGTACGAATGGTTTATACCGAATTGTTGGTGCCTACCAATGGTGTTTACCAATTTGTATTCCCTAGTATCGTGGGGCCAAGATTTACTACCGGCGGAGAACCTTGGGTAAATCAGGTCAGCCAAGATGCGATTCCCCTTTCACAAACAGATTTAAATATCAACTTGAAAATAAATTCGGGCATGCCTGTCTCCGCGGAATGTACCTCTCATGATGCGATATTTGAAGCGCAAGGAAATTCAACCACCACCACGATAAGTACAATTCCGGGGAATGACTTTATCGTTGATTATTCTTTAAGCAATAATCAGATTGAAACAGGACTATTGTTATATGAAGGAGAGGAAGAGAATTTCTTCTTGTCTATGATTCAGCCTGCGGTGCATGATATCCCCTTTGAGAGTCCTGAGCGGGAGTATATTTTTATTATGGATGTCTCTGGTTCCATGGGTGGTGAACCCATACAAGTGGCAAAAGAACTCATTACGAATTTGTTAAACGACCTGAATAGCACTGATAAATTTAATATTATTTTCTTTGCTGGAGGCTCTGCTACTTTATCCCCGAATTCACTTCCTGTTACAGATGCTAATATTAATCTGGCTATTGACATGATTGAAAATATAAATGCTGGCGGAAGTACTAACTTACTACCAGCCATGCAGACGGCATTAAATATGGGTGGGACAGAAGGTTTTTCAAGAACTTTTGTAATCATGACAGATGGCTATGTTACGGTCGAAAAAGAAGCATTCGAGTTGATTCGCCAAAACCTGAATGAGGCCAACTTTTTTTCTTTCGGGATAGGAAGTTCTGTCAACCGATATATCATAGAAGGCATTGCTTATGTTGGGGAAGGGGAGTCTTTTGTCGTGACGGATGAGGTTGATGCAAATGAAATGGCTGCAACATTTAAAACGTATATTGAACGACCTGTCCTCACCAATATTGAAGCGATCTTTGAGGGGATTGAGGTGTACGATGTCGAACCCCTGACCATTCCGGATGTATTTGCCGAAAGGCCAATTATTGTATATGGTAAATACCTGAATCCATCTGAAGGAACGATTACGATCCTCGGTGACTATGCTGATGGACTTGTCTCTAGTTCATTAGACTTTTCTGATTACACCGCTGATGCAGATGAAAATATTGCATTAAAATACCTATGGGCTAGAAAAAGAATCCGACTAATGTCAGACTACGGTATCGCGAGTAATGAATCCGATACAGTTAGTATAGAGGAAGAAATCACGCAACTGGGATTACAATACAGCCTGATAACGGAATACACTTCTTTTGTTGCTGTGGATAGTTTAGCCGTATCTGGAGAAGGGGGAGATAACGCTGGAAATGGAGGGAATGACGATGAGGGTAATCCTATCGTTGATGTGGAAGAGTTGGTTGAGTCTTCCGATGTAGAAAAAGGACGCCTTAAAGTTATCGGGACAATCATTGATGGGGAAGGCTTATTGAGACTCAAAATAGAACAATTGAATACTTTTAAAATGGAAGAGCTGATGATACAAATAACGAGTGTTGATGGACAAACTTTCCTATATAATAATTGGAGTAGAACAGGTGAAGAAGACATCATAGCCATTCCGTTGGGAGCATTAACTTCCGGTATTTATTTTGTTTCCCTGTTATCTAACTCTGAGATATTGGATACTGAAAAATTTGTGATTAAGTAATATCTTTGCTTTTATCCGCTGCTCTATGAAAATTGGTGAAAGCATTCTGAAGTATACTTTTTTCATATTCAAAATAGGTTTCACACGGAAAGTGATGATACGACTTACTGGGTTAAAGTAGATCAGGTAGATTAGAATTGTTATATATGTGTATGGTTGTTGAAGTCCTCACGCTCTACAAAGACTTGAAGTGTATTTGTTGCATACAAAATAATAGGACGATTAATTACCATAAATATATTTTTTTTATAAGTTGCAAATTTTTTATGTATTTTTATGATGGTACAATCAGCGTAATACTGCTATGCATGATAAGTTATTTATAAAAAAAATTAAAAATCTATTGTTTTATTCAGAAAAATGATTTTACTTTGCACCAAGCAAGTCGTTAAAAAATAGTGACTGCGGGTAAAAATTGAATATAAATGAAATTTATCGTATTACATACAAGTTGGCACTGGCATAGTTCTTATTCAAAACCTGAGTGAGGGATGATGCCATTGTTATTATGTAATTCATTATATAGAAAAGGCTTGTCGAACACTCGACAAGCCTTTTTTGTATCTTAGAAAAGACTTATGTCTCCAATCTAAGAGTGCAGCGATCTGCCTGCATGTTCGCAGGAACAGGCAGGTCTAATATCTAAAATCTAACTAAAACCTATGCAGATAGAAAATACCAAATTAACCAAAACAAAAATCACCTGTAATACTCGGAGAATGCTGGCCGATACCGTAAC
>JAHDGC010000523.1 GCA_020627865.1 Saprospiraceae bacterium
TTATTAAAGACAGGGGCAGAACAATTTGATTTGTATCTGGATAAATTACAGGGGAAAGCGATTGGTTTGGTGGTGAATCAGACCTCCGTTATTGGAGATAATCACCTTGTAGATATACTGTTAAAAAAAAATGTTGCTATACAAAAAATATTTGCGCCAGAACATGGTTTTCGGGGAACGGCTGATGCCGGAGAAAAACTTAAGGATGGTATAGACGGGAAGACAGGTATTCCAGTCTTAAGTTTGTATGGGAAAAAAAAGAAACCGTCCGAGGAAGATTTTGCCGGTTTGGATATGATCGTTTTTGATATTCAGGATGTCGGAGCCAGATTCTATACCTACATTTCGACGATGCATTATGTTATGGAATCTTGTGCAGAACAAGGACTTGATTTCTTGGTGTTGGATCGTCCGAATCCGAATGGGCATTACGTGGATGGCCCGATTCGAGTGGATCATCTAAAATCTTTTGTCGGCATGCATCCCATTCCCGTAGTGCATGGTATGACGGTTGGAGAGTTGGCTAGGATGATTAATGGAGAAGGCTGGTTGGCCAATGGAATCAAATGCAATTTGGGTGTTGTACCTTGTGCCAATTATACCCATAATACTTTTTACGAACTTCCGGTAAAGCCATCTCCTAATTTACCCAATATGAGGTCAATTTATCTGTATCCTTCCTTATGCTTTTTTGAAGGCACAACCTTGAGTATTGGTCGGGGAACAACTAAACAATTCCAGTTGATCGGCCATCCTAAAAATAAAATAGGAGATTTTACCTTTATGCCAAAATCAATGGAAGGGGCGAAGTATCCAAAACATGAAGGGAAACTTTGTAGGGGAACAGACTTGACAGAAATTCCAGTAGTGTATTTGCAAAAGCAAAATAAACTTCAACTATCTTATCTAATTGATGCTTATCGCAATTTTCCAGACCAACCAAACTTTTTTAATGATAATAATTTTTTTGATAAATTGAACGGAGCAGTTGAAAAAACAAATTATAGCCGGAGAAACGGCAGCAGGAATCAGGGCGTCTTGGGAGCCGGAGTTAGGGCATTTTAAAACAAAAAGAAAAGCTTATCTTTTATACTAATTTTTAATATTAATGTAAGGGTGAATACTGCTCACCCTTACAATATGATTGCGGTAGCTTAATCACAGCCCTCCATACTTACCTCAAAAGTCACCCCTTGGGGTACCTCAAAATCTGGTTGTATATATACGCATTCTTTTCCCCTAAAAATAGTCTTATCCTCGACAACCTGCCCTCCAAGTGTGAATATTCCAGTTGACGCGGCATGTAACCCAGAAACCGTTGGAGTATTCACAAGCAAATTGGGCGGACAACCCATCTTAACGATAAACAGCCCGTTAGTCCTATCCGACATGAGAATATTCCCAGAAGGCAAAAAAGGAAAAGTACCCCATACGCCACGATAGCCACCATAATCTGTATTTTCGTAAGAATCATAATAAGCAACATTCACCACATTATTGGGGTCAGAAATATCAAAAATTTGTAGGCCTTCGTGGTAGTATGAAATGTAGGCAAGGTTGCCTTTGATGAAAGGATTATGGGCAATACTATTGGTTACATTAGGAGCAAGAAGTGCGGACTTAAACAGATTGCTTTCTGTCACCAGCATATCTGTCGGGTCAGTAACATCTACAACTTTGACAGGCTCACCGTGTCTTTCATCACAAAAAACAACATGGGTTCCTGCATCGTTGAGCCATGCACTGTGGTTAAAAACTGATCCAGGGTAAGAGGTCAGTTGCCCAAGCGTAATCGGGTTTGTCGGGTCAGTCAGGTCATAGATATAGAACCCTCCAGACAAGTGAGAACAATATGCAATATTATCCACAACATGGACATCATGGATATATCCACCCGGTAATCCAACACTTGCCAGCAAGATTGGGTTTTCAGGATCGGTTGCGATATCAAAAACAATAATGCCACCACTTTGCGTGTTTGCCCCAGCGGTATATAACCTACCATGTTGTTCGTCAATGTAAATATTATGAGACCTTGTGAAAACATTAGTTTCATTGCCCAGATAAGTTATAGTATTGGGCAATGCCCCCATATCGAAAATGAGTAAGCCTTCAGAACCTTGATCTGCACAGCCATACACATAGTTTTGATAGGTTTTGAAATCTCGCCATCCACTGGAAGCACCTGGTGTAAATTCATCGACGAGCACCGGGCAAATTGGATCAGTAACATCTATAAAGTGTACCTTTTCTCTAGATCCGATAATGGCGTATTCATGGGTGGCATTGGCATATCCCCAGCAATCATTATAGGCAAGTCCGGGGGTTGTCCAATCGCCAAGTCGGGTCATATTAAAAGCTTTTTGGGCATTAGTGACTAGTGAAATGCTCATTAAAAGTAGTATGGAAAAAAATAGTGGAGAAAGCTTGAATTTGGGAATCATAAGCAATGATTTATAGCAATGAAGAAATGATTTTTAAGATACAAAATCTTAAAACGCATTCAGATGATTTGTTTGGGTTATTTTGTTTATTCTTCTTGTTTTGTCTTTTAACCGATAATAATTTAGGAATGTAAATTTATTTTGTCACCATTCCTTAGGCTCCGGCAATGATCTGCTTTCTTGTTAATTCAAGCTGTTCGATTTCTTTTTCTAAATGAGGTAAATCAGCGGCTAAAGATTCACAAATCCGATTGACTTTATCCTGCGTAGCAGCAACATTATTGATCGCATTTTTAATCTGCTTCTGAATAATCCAGTCAGAGATAAGGTTGTCAAAAAAGATGTCCGTAAATTTTGAAAAAGAATTCATATTCAAAGACAAATTAAAATTTTGTTGCTGATAAATATCCCGTAACTCCTGTTCAAATCGGATAAGTTTTTGCTGACAACGATAAGACAGGTTTTTCGCACGATCTATGCTGGAGTGCTTTCTCATCTCTGCAATGCCTCGACCACGACCACCACTATACATATCCCAGTTTCCCCAATTTTTAGCTTCTTGCAAATGTCCAACCATTTGATGGAGTAGGGGCAAGCACTGCTTCCCTGCATCAAGCGCCTCCTTGATTTCAACCCCGAGCCGTATTCTGCTGTCAATCTCCTGATTGGTTCCCCTAATCTGCGCTGCTGACATCGGATTGTTCATCAGTTCTGTTTCCCGTTTTTTGATCAAAACCTCAAGTTGTTCCTCAACACCAGGTGCCTTAGCCAACTTTTCTTCTAGGAGGTTTTTTTCGTATTCAATCAGCTCTACAGATTTTTTTGCTTCGTCAAATTTAAGAGAAGCTTCAAGATATTCTTGGCGTTCTTTTTCTATCTGTTCCTCCTTACTGCCTAAAATTTTATGGAACATTCCTTTCATGCTCATGCCTTCGAGTTCTTTAATATTTTCATTCTTCTTTGCTAAGAAATGCAAAAGGGTTTCGAGTTTTGTTTTTTCTTCGGTCAATCTTTTATTAATGTCCAATAAATGCTTGTCTACTCTTTTTAAACTTTGATGTTCTTCTAATAATTTTCTTAATTGTGTCTGCGTATTTGTCATAATTAAATTTTGAATTATTCGGATACATAATAAAACAGATGTCCCTTGAAAGGGAAAGGGAAATTGCGCGACAGCCAACCAGCGGGAGCAGATTTTCCTTTGTGTATTATCTCAATTATGTTGAAATATAGAAAATATCTGGGAAAAACCGAAAAGGAAAATAAAAAAGCCCAGTCAAATAAAAATGACTGGGCTTTTTGAGCAAAATATGATGACCTTTACTTGTCGAAGTAAGAAGATTCAATCGTACCACCTGCATCTAGCGTTTCTAAGCGGTTTTTAAATTCCGTAGAAGTAGGGATATCATTTTTCTTTGCAAAAATTTCTTTAAGGGCGATCAAGGTATTTCTATCACTAGGATTTAATCCTTCAGATTTCTGGAAGTAAGGAAGAGCCTGATCAAAAGCAGCGTATACCTCTGCCTCTTTGGCTTTATACTTACGCATACCTTCTTTAGAATAATCACTTTCCAGTGCTACTAATTCTGTAGAAATAGCTGCGGCCTTATTATAGTGTAAAGCACCG
Organism: Saprospiraceae bacterium; assembly: GCA_020627865.1. Lineage (GTDB taxonomy): Bacteria > Bacteroidota > Bacteroidia > Chitinophagales > Saprospiraceae > JAHDGC01. The sequence goes on from JAHDGC010000523.1 coordinate 4,072, forward strand.
ATGCTGTAGATGGCGTCAAAGCTCTTGTCATCTTTTTCTAATGCCTGAGAATAGTAATCCATGGCAAGGTCAAAATATTCCTTTTGCTTTTCAGGTGTACCTTCTTTAGATTCTCTTTGATAAAGATTATCATAAACATTGCCCAAGGTCGTGTAAAGCGTGACATTTTCTGGCTCTTTTTCAATGGCTGTTTTCAGCTTTGAAGTCAACTCATTCAGTTTGTTATTTTTAAGGTAGTGGTTGATTTCTGCAAACAATAATCCTACATCATCAGGGAAGGCTTTTCTTCCTTTTTCTAACATCTCAATTGCTTTAGCTTCGTCCTCTCCTGCATAAGCTTTGTACAAAACTTCGTATACGGATGGTTTGTTGTAATTTGCATCTGCTAGTTTCTCAAATATGGGTTTAGCTTCGGGCAACATCTCCGCACTGTATGCACATAATCCAGCGGCAAAAAGCATGTCATTGTAATCTTCTTCTGTTTGGAGGGTGGATTTGTTTCCGTTCTTTTCTAGGATATCATGTGTTTCGATAACACCATAAAAAGATTTGTAGGCACCAGCAAAATCTTTATTTTGATATTGGTTAGATCCCGCAGTATTCAGGTGGTTAGCAGCTTCAAGCAAACCAGCTAAGGCATCTTTTTTCTCCCATTTTTTATTAGCAGTTTCTAATGCATTTTTAAATCCAGTATAACCAGAGTAAGCGGTATTGCCATCAATTTTGTAAGTAGGGTCAACCAAACTCATGTTCATGTCGTTGACAGAGATGGAGTTGTAGATGCTTCCCATCATGGCCCACATCTTCGATTGGTCTTCTTGTTCGACATTCTTGATGCCGCTTATAGCAAGATCAATATTTTCTTTGGCAACAGTAAGCTTGTCCGCCTTATTTTCTTGATCTAATGTATAAATACCATATGCTTTTTTAGCTGCTTTAAATGCTTTGGCGGGCTCTTGTGCTTCACTAACAGCCACCAACAGCATTAATGCAAAAAAACTTAGCAAAAATTTTTTCATCTTTTTATTTGATTTTATTTGAAAAATGAGCATTTAAAATTTATGTAATATTTCAGCTTGGATTGACTTTTTCATAAAAAGCTACATCTATAAGACGAATTTATGCACATAAATAACGTTGTGTTTACGTTAAAGAATGCAATAAATTGTTAAAGCCTGTTAACTTTTTATTTATTCTTCTTCTGAGGTTGCCTCGGGATTTCCTTCCGGTAGTGCTTCGCTTGGCTTATCTACTTCATCATTATCCGCCTGCACAATCGCAATATCCGCGATACTATCATTGTCATCTATCTTGATAATCCTGACGCCTTGTGTCGCGCGCCCCATTACCCGTAAAGCCTCTACATGTATGCGGATAACAATTCCGGAGCGGGTAGTTACCATCAAATCGTCCTCTTGCTTAACGGATTTGATACTACATAACTTACCGGTTTTTTCCGTAATTTGCATCGTCTTAACACCTTTTCCTCCTCTGTTCGTGGTTCTATATTCATCTAAAGAAGACCGCTTCCCGTTCCCCTTTTCTGAAACAACAAGTATGGATACCGTCGGATCAGTTGGATCGATAGTAATCATACCTACCACATGGTCGTCCTCTGATAATAACG
>JAHDGC010000524.1:0-2695 GCA_020627865.1 Saprospiraceae bacterium
TGCTCCGGTGGAGAAGTTTAATCCTGGGGTGATTCAAACCTGATGTGAACTCATGTTTACATCAGGTTATTTGCTTGGAAATCAGGCGTGTTTTAGGCATTCGAGCGAAAATCCTGAAAATTCTTGAATCCTCGGAATCCTGATGCAGACATTTACGGGATAGGTAGCTATCATAACACATAATTGGAGAAAACACAAACCACCACATAATGAAACTCGTAGCAAAAACCTTTTGCGGCTTAGAAGAAGTACTGGCAGAAGAATTAACAAACTTGGGGGCAGAGGCCGTTGAGCCATTGAAGAGAGCGGTTAGTTTTGAAGGCGACCAACGCATGCTGTATCGGGCAAACTTCGAGTTAGCCACTGCACTCCGTATCCTTGTTCCTATCCATGAGTTTGAGGCCAGAAACGAAAATGAATTATATAAGGCCATCTATAATGATATAGATTGGGGCGAATATTTTGGCCTAAAAAATACCTTTGCGGTAAATGGCGTTACCCGTTCCGATAAATTTACCCATTCGAAGTATGCGGCCTTGAAAACAAAAGATGCCATCGTGGATCAATTCCGAGACAAGACAGGTAGAAGGCCTAATGTCAATGTAGAAAATCCGGATGTGCGCCTGAATATTTTCATCCAAGACAAAAACTGCATCTTATCTTTGGATAGCAGTGGCGATTCCTTACACAAGCGGGGATATCGACTGGATGGCTTGGAAGCACCGATCAATGAAGTCCTTGCCGCAGGCATGATCCGGCTTTCTGGCTGGAAAAGAGATTGTAATTTTATTGATCCGATGTGTGGTTCCGGAACTATTTTGGCAGAAGCCGCACAATATGCACACGGATTGATACCACTTCGACTCCGGAATGATTTCGGCTTCATGCATTGGCGAGATTTTGATGAGAAATTATGGCAAGATGTGAAGGAAAACGCATTAGCGAAATCTTACAACTTTAAATATCAGGTTTTGGGTTTCGACAAATCTTTTCAAGCTTTCCGGCAAGCAGAACGAAATATAGAAAATGCTGGAGTGGGGGATAAAGTAACCATTGCTAGAAAACGTTTCGAGATGCTAGTGCCTCCTGCTGGCGGTGGTATGATGATTATGAACCCGCCTTACGACGAGCGTTTGCAAAATGAAAATATCAACGAATTTTATAAAATGATTGGCGATTGCCTGAAGAAAGAGTTTGCCGGCTTTACGGCATGGGTTATTTCTTCCAACATGGAAGCCTTCAAACATATGGGGCTTCGACCTTCAAGAAAAATTCCGCTTTTTAATGGGGCATTAGAATGTAAGTTTCAAAAATATGTCATGTATGAAGGAACAAAGAAATTGCATAAGTTGAATTTTAGAGGAGGGATGTGATTTTTTTGTGATTCCATGTCACGGAAATGATTACTTTTAAATCGAAATACATGCTGTTTTGTTGCAATGTGTCTTGGCTATTACATAATATGGATTTATCTACTACAATTGGATTATAAAAATTCGTTTATGATCTTGTGAAGATGTTTTTTGTGTGATTTTTTATTTATCTTTGCCTAAGGCAAAATATGATGTGATTTTATCACCCTGATTTTGTCCTTTAATTCCCCTTTCCCACATTCCGATTTTTTTGTTTTTCCCATACCGACCTACTTATTTATTTAGTAAAAGTAACCTGATTATTGTGATCTGATTTTTTGAGAGGAAATCTTTTCATGATTTACTTTATCTGTACCCATTCGGGTACGTGTACTTTGTCTATTATTCCTATTTGGATTATAGTAGACATATTTTCCCCTGTCCTTAACCCAAATCAATAATACTAAGAGAGTTTAAATTTTATGCAATGTGTAGGAAATATGTTGTTTTGATGAAAAAATGTGCTTCCGAATAATTTGCAAAGTGATGCTATTTGCTATCAAAGTAAGAGAGAAAAAATTTATCATAAATACCCTCTGTAACCCGTTTTACCATGAACAAAATTTACTGTTTATTTCTATTTACTGTTTGCCTTGTTTTACCAGATGACTTGAAAGCTCAGGTTTATATGGGTTCGACACCTTGGGGGGTCACGACTACAACAGGAGGAGAACCCTCCATTCCATTTACCTTGACTGGTGTACAAACCTGTATTACTACAGATGTCGAGATAGAGATCTGTCTCCTAGGTGATGTCGATGGGGATTATCGGGATACTGATGGTGGCTCGAATAGTGGCCCAGGTGATCCGGGGTGCGATTGTGCAGGGAGCATACCCTCAGAAGAAGGGGTTGTACTTTCTGTCGATGGCATGGATACGGGATTATTGTTAGGAAAAACAGATAGTCTGGAATGTGTGAATACGGGAGGTGGCTCTTGTAATACTGGTTCTGCCAATTGTGCCGCGCCTACCTGTGGTGTATTCACGATTTCTTGTAGTGATTTTCAGGTTAACGTAGCGGATGGTACCTTGATGTTTGATTTTGTCCCGGGACCAGATGCAAATTCAAATCAACCGAACTGCTTCCCGGTTACCACAGCGAATGGCGTTGTAAGTGGTTACAGGGTTGCCGCTAGAATTATGAGCCTCACCTATGCCGCAGAAAATAATATCGTAGTTTTAGGGGATGTGGCAGCTTGTAATACTGACCCGACCCTTAAGACCATTGTTGCTGATTTCCCTTGTTCGGCTACCAATGGCGCTTGGGTGCCCATAGGGCCGT
>JAHDGC010000524.1:2705-5697 GCA_020627865.1 Saprospiraceae bacterium
TTATGGATAACGGAGACAATACGGCTTCTTATACACCTACGGGAATGGCACCGGGAACTTACATGGCGGAGTTTTCTTATTTATGCTCCGATGCAACAACCATTTTCAGGGATACGGCAACGGTAGAGATTTTGGGCATGCCTTCGGCTTTGGATATTACTCCAAATACTTTGTGTAATGTTTCTAATGCATCGATATTGAGCCTTGTCGGTACAGATATTCCCCAAGGGGATGAATTTATAACTTGGTCTAGTACTTCTCCACTAATTACATTCAATGATAATCTTGGGTCTGAGGCATCTATTGATGCAACAGGCGTACCGGCTGGTACCTATCAGGTTTGTGTCGATGTAACTTCTGGTACTGTACTCGATGATTTGGGGCAACCCTGTTTTGCTCCTGTTATGTATTGTGAAGATATTATGGTTACAGCGGGGCCGCCTTTACCGACTTCTGTGGAGATTGATATTGCTTGTGCCTTAGATGAATCGGGGGAAGTTGCCCTTTCGGAATTATTCTTCGGGTTTACCAACGATATTTTAGCCAATGCAACATATACGGTCACTGGCCCGGGGCTTGTCGTTGGAGGGGCTTTGGTTTATAATGGCTATGGATGCGTGGAAGTGCAGGCCGTCGGGAATTCGGGCGAGCCTTGTTTTGTTGATTTTGATATAACAAGTTATGTTTTTATAACGGAACAACCGGAACCTTTATTCAGCATGCCCGATCAGGCTTGTTGGAGTGTAGGTGATCCGGCGAATTTGGTTACCCCAGTTGTGGGAAGTCCCGCATATACCGGAACCGTAGTAGAGTCATGGGCCATGTCTGGCACTGATATAACCAATGGAGATTTTAATACGACAGATGGAAGTTTTACCATTGGTGGAACAGGTACCATGACGGTTACCCTTACGGAAACGATTACTACTACTGCTGGCAATTGTACGGGAGCAACGACTTGTTCTGCAACTTACGAACAAGTCATCACCGTCGAAGATGGCACAGCAACCGATCCGGTATTCTCTATTAGTGCTAATCCGATTTGTGCGGGTGATGTAGCTGTCCTTACGGCAACAAATGCTGGCGGTATATTTACGGGTTTGGGGGTTACTGATGATGGCAATGGCATGACGGGGTCTTTTACCTCCGCAACTCCGGGCATTTATGACGTGACTTATACGCTAAATTCTCCAAATGGATGTACCAGTACTTATACTTTATCTGTTCAGGTATACGGAGCCGTAGATGCTTCCTTAAATGATTTACATATCGAATGTGTGACCAACCCTTCAGGAAACATAGCCTTGACCAGTCTCTTCACCGGAACAACAACCGCTGGAGGTACCTTTACCTTGGTCGCTGCCGGAACGACGGGTGTGGGAACAGTAAGTGGAAATACCTTAACCTATACGACAGCAGGTTGTTATGAGGTGCAATATGTTGCAGATGCATATGCAGGAGCTAGTGGGGCTTGTGCCGATACTCAAAATGGATTTATTCTAATCAGTGAAGAACCGCAGCCGAGTTTTGATATTCAGGATCAAATTTGTTGGAGTGCTGCGGACGTAGCGACACATTTATATACACCTGTTATCAATAGTCCTGTTTATGATAATCCGGTTACAGAAACTTGGACAGTGATTTCCGGACCAGCGACCATCAACGATCCTGGAACGGGTGAGATTTTGGTTTCCGGACCAGGAGAAATTATCCTGCAATTAGAGGAAGACATCCCTTATGATGCCTGTGGGACAATTACGGGAGGAAGTTGTACCGAAATATCACAGGTGACGATTAATGTAGAAGATGGTACCAGCCAGAATGCGGCATTTACCATTGATATCATGAATCCTTGTGTTGGGGAAACCGTCACTCTTACTCCTACGATAGAAGGTGGATACTTCTCTGGTGTGGGCGTTGTAAATAATGTCCCCGGTGTGGAAGGACAATTCACGCCACCTTCTTGTGGAACCTTCGTGGTTTCCTATGTTTTAAACTCTCCGAATGGTTGTAGTGCCATTTATTCGTTAAACATTACGACAGATTTAACCCCTCCAACAATAGATACCCCACCTGCAGATTTAACCGTCGAGTGTGATGGCTTAGGAAATAGCGCCGCATTAGATGGCTGGTTGATGAGCCAAGGTGGAGGAGTAGCTTCGGATAACTGCGCTGGGACTTTAGTGTGGGAATACGACTTGGTTGCCTTTGTGGATGATTGTGGTAATGCTGGTACTTACACCTATCGTTTTACGGTAACAGATGTTTGTGGCCGATTTTGTTATTGTGGACACAACTATCCCAGTTATTACGGCTCCCGCTAATATTACCCTAGATTGTAGCATGGTAAATGAAACGCTTGATCCATCTGCAATTATTGATAGTTTGATTGCAGAAGCGAGTGTCGCTGATATTTGTGATAGTGATGTAATCCTTGAAAGTGATTTTGACGCAAGCCTAATTGATATGTGTGCTGCTGCGCAATATGATATAACCATCACATGGAATGCGACGGATGCTTGTGGCAATGCTGCTGCGGTAGAGAACACTATAATTACGATTATACCGGATACAGAGGTTCCGGTAATTTCCGCGCCAGCCAATATCGTGTTAGATTGTACAAATATAAATGAGAATGTATCTCCGGCGGCGATAATAGACAGCCTGATCGCCTCAGCGGGCGTGACGGATAATTGCGATACGGATCCGGTATTGTTACACAATTTTGATATAGCGACTTTGGACATCTGTGCAGCCGCGACCTATGACATCACGATTACGTGGGATGCGACGGATGCTTGCGGAAATGCGTCGACGGCCACAACGATTATCACCGTAGTACCGGATACAGAAGTTCCGGTGATTTCTGCGCCAGCAAATATCGTGTTGGATTGTACAAATATAAATGAGAATGTATCTCCGGCGGCGATAATAGACAGCCTGATCGCCTCAGCGGGCGTGACGGATAATTGCGATACGGATCCGGTATTGT
>JAHDGC010000525.1:0-2916 GCA_020627865.1 Saprospiraceae bacterium
CGCTTTGGCACTATTTCCCACTTTAATATAAGTTACAGCATCCTGCAACTTTTCCGGAAAAGATTCGCAAACGATAATCTTTGCTCCGGCCTGAATAGCATTATCAATGAAGCGATGGCCATCGGTATGAGTTCCGGCAGTGGCCACAAAAATAGTTTTCTCTGCTGCCTGACGAGAATCAAAGACGATCTTTTCTACCTCCCCGTCCAGACTCCCGATGGTCTCGCTTATTGATAAATGACCCAAAATTTCCCGAAGAGTCTTCTTCATAGTATAGTGTTTGCGTGAGGGGTCTTTCCCCGACTCCCCGGTTTAAGAGCATCGAACATGCTCTAACGGGTTAAAAAATTATTTAATCCAAAAAAATAATATTTTTCAATTTTCTACATTTATTCCAGAGATTGACATCTCTGGCTACAATATATCGTCCCTATGGGACTCGCAAAAAAATAGTAGATGTTAGTTATTTCAATGTCAACTTAATCGTTTGCCCTCGGATCCTTTTCCCTGGTTTGATGGATTGTCTAACCACTTTTCCAGAGCCGCTGAACTTTACTTTTAGGCCGCGGTTTTCTAGGACAAACAAGGCATCTCGCAGCCCCATACCGAGCACATTGGGGATCAGATTTTCTATTGCCGTTCTGGAACCCATTGCCAACTTTCCATCATCTTCTTCCAGAACAGACCATTCTGCCCCCGTCGTTTCGGCTACCGGAAGTTCAAGGTAATCCAGCAGGAAACGCATTTCCTTACTTTGGCCTGCATCGCGCAGGGGTAAGGTGTTTGCGGTGTAAACCGGCTTGGGAAAATTATTAACAGGTTGATGCATATCTACCTTTGTTTCAAAACACCGATCTGCGATTTCCCTAAAAACGGGTCCAGCGACATCCGCGCCATAAAAGCCATTTTCTCGCGGTTCAGAAATCATGACCATACAAGAATAAATCGGATTTTCAGCAGGGAAATATCCCGCAAAGGAAGCCCGATATCGTTGTCTTCTATTTTTTTTCAAATAATCAAATTGTGCTGTTCCTGTCTTACCCGCAAACCGAAATCTATTGGATTGTAATCGCTTGGCCGTACCTCTTTCGACCACGCCTTCCAACAATTCTCTTACAGCTTGAATAGATTGTTTGCTCGCAATTTGTTTCTTAACCACAGTCGGTTTGAAATGCTGAACCGTTTCTCCAAAGCGGAGTATATCTGAAACCAAATAAGGTTTCATCATTTTTCCACCATTGGCAACGGTATTATAAAAGGTCAGGAGTTGCAAAGGCGTTATGGTTAACTCATATCCGATGGCCATCCAAGGCAAGGTAATACCACTCCAATCGTCATCTTCATTATAGGCTTCCTTAATATAAGGTTTCGCTTCTCCATCAATTTCAACATCGGTGAGCAAATGCAAATTCATATTTTTGAGTTGCTCAATAAAGCGAGCTGCATTATCACCTTTATTATAATGTCGGTCGATCAGTTTGGCAATACCAACATTCGAGGAGATTTCAAACGCTTCCCGCACCGTAGTAGAGTCCAGCGAAAAACTTTGGGAGGTTGCATCGATCATTTCCTCATCATAAAAGGTCATTTTCCCTCTATTGATACTGATGCTATCCTCAAGCGTAACGTAACCATCTTCCAACAAGGCCAGCATCGAGGCGAGCTTAAAAGTAGAGCCGGGTTCTATGGCTGATCCAACTGCATAATTGTAGGTTTCCCACCAGCCATCTTCCGTTTTCCCGATATTGGCAATTGCCCTGATCGCTCCCGTTTTGACTTCCATCACGATTGCCGTACCATGTGATGCATTATGATGTTGCAATGCTCTGGATAGGGCTTGTTGAGAAATATCCTGTAAATTAATGTCAATCGTTGTAACAATATCGTTACCATTTTGGGGTTCAATTTCCGTGAGATCATTGACAGGAATCCAGATATCTTTACCGACCCTTTGCATGAGTTGTTTTCCAGCTTTACCACCGAGCACATCGTCAAAATAACCTTCCAAACCTACAGGTTTTGCTCCATCCCTGACGTAACCAATTGTCCGTCTCGCCAACATTTTATAAGGGCGACTTCTTTTGGATTGTTGTTTTACAATCAGGCCACCTTTGTATCTTCCTTTATTAAAAAGAGGAAAGCTTTTAATTTTTGCCAACTCGTCGTAGGTCACATCTTTTCTGATGAGGAGGTTGCGCTCCCCTTCTGTCCGCTTGCGCAATAAAAGATCCCTATATCCACCGACGGTATGAGAGTTGTCTACATAAGTAGCCAAGCAATAAGCCAGCGTATCCAGATTTTCAAAAAAATCTTCTTCTTTCATTCCGCTGGAATTCGGGTCCATTCGTATTTCAAAGAACGGTAGTGAAGTGACTAATAAACTGCCATCTTCTGCAAGTATGTTTCCTCGTTCGGCCTCTACAGGTTGATATTGCACATATAAATCCTTACCCATTTTCCGCCAACGCTCTCCTTCGAGATAAGAGATTTTAAAGGCTTTAAAAAAGATTAAAGTAGCCCCCAACATCACCAGGCCCAAAACAATATACACCCTGTATAGCACTTCGTTTTTTATGTTCATGGCCACAGTTACTTATTGTTTCGTTTAACGATAATTTTCTTGGATGCGCCACTTTTTGTTTTCAAGTTCGGGTTATCCAGATTTGACGATACTTGGCTCAGTTTCGTGTTGTACATAATTTCTGATTGTACAGACATGAAGTGCCAACGTAATTCCTTCAATTCTTTCTGCTGCTTCTGAATTTCGCGGATTGTTTTTTCGGAATAATGAGCGTTCGCAATATAAACCAAGACCAAAAATGCTACAAAGAAGACAAAAGGGAGATTCTTAAGTACGAGTGCTGCACTTATGTCCGCTAATGCTAAGTATTCTTTTATGGATTTGGTTTTTGCCAT
>JAHDGC010000525.1:3016-5669 GCA_020627865.1 Saprospiraceae bacterium
CTGCACTTATGTCCGCTAATGCTAAGTATTCTTTTATGGATTTGGTTTTTGCCATATTTGAGATCGCTTCGCTTTTAGATGTTAGATGCTAGATCGTTCGCTGACGCTCACTTTTAGACCATTCGCGTTGCTCATTGTCAGACCGCTTCGCTGTCAGAGTAGAGACCATTCGCTAGCGCTCATTGAGAGATCGCTTCGCTTTCAGAGCTACTTATCCTGAAGGACAATGCAGATAGGCTGCGGTCGTATTAATACTATATTTCAATATTTAAGTAGAACATGTTGCATTATTTTTTTTCGGCAACTCTTAGTTTTGCGCTTCTAGCTCTAGGATTTACTTTAATTTCCTGAGCTGATGGCAAGAGTGCTTTTTTGGTAATTAGCTTAAACGGCCTTTTAATATTACCATAAAAATCTGCTTCATGTTCTCCTTTAAAATTTCCGGTTTTAAAAAAATTTTTAACCAATCTATCTTCTAGTGAATGATAAGAAATGACAACCATCCTTCCGCCAGGCTTCAACATCTCCAAGGTATCTTCCAGCAATGTTTTAAGTGCCTCCATCTCTTCGTTCACCTCAATTCTTAGTGCTTGAAAAACCTGTGCCAGATAACGATTTCTATTTCCTCGGATAAAAGGCTCCATTAAGGCGACAAATTCTAAAGTAGTTTTGACAGCCCGGTGTTCCCGCTGCGTTACGATGTGTTTGGCTAGCGTTTTTGCATTCCTAACTTCGCCATAATCAGAAAAGATTCTTTGCAAATCTTCAGCACTATAAGAGCGCAATACTGTCGCCGCAGTTTTAGTCATCCCTGGACTCATCCGCATATCTAATTCTGCATCGTAGCGGAAAGAGAAGCCCCTTTCTGGCGCATCGAATTGATGAGAAGAAACCCCGAGATCAGCGAGCAAACCATCAACTTTATTAACAGTATGTAGCCGAAGAAATCGTTTTAAGAATCGAAAATTTCCCTGAACGAAGGTAAACCTATTATCATCGGGAACATTCTCCAAAACATCACTATCCTGATCGAAACCAAACAAGGCCCCGTCGGCACCGAGCTTTTCTAAGATTAACCTAGAATGCCCACCGCCACCGAAGGTGACATCGATATAGGTGCCGTCGGGTCTATTTATAAGAGATTCAACGCTTTCGTTCAGCAGTACAGGATTATGGTATTCCATAAGGAGCCTATAAAGAATTTAAGTCAGGAAGATCAGCAGATACTTCATTGGCGAGATCGATCAAGTCTGATGGATCTTCATCAAAATGCATCAGGTAATTTTCTTTCGACCAGATTTCGAGCCTTCCGGTAACGACTGCCATGATTGCATCCCGATCTATTTTGGCATGTTCCAGCAATAGTTTTTTAATCAAAACCCTACCGGCGCTATCAAGGGAAACTTCTGTAGCTCCCCGATAAAAATACCTTTGGAATTTCCTATGTTTGACATTAAAAGAGTTCAATTTATCAACTTTTTGGCGGAGTATTTCCCAATCTTTTTTGGGGTACAAATTCAGGCAATTTTCGAGGCCTCTATTGATGACAAAAGAACCTTCGCCCTCTCCCATACCATCTAAAAGGTCTGAGGGGATTCGAAGTCTGCCTTTGGCATCAACTTTAACTTCATATTCGCCTAAATTGCCAAACATTCACATTTTTTTAATAGAATTCATTGTAAATATAGGCAAGATTGACACAAAACACCACTTTTTCCCACTTTTTTCACAAAAAAATTCGTTTTTTTTAGGCCTAAAATCTAGGCATCACTAAATAGTTTACGAAATAAGGTTCAACAAGTTACAAATATAATTAATTTGATTAAATCATATTTTAGGTGTTGATGGGAAAATGAAGTATACCTGCTTTTCCAAAACTATTGTTTCAATACAGGAATGCAAAAGTGTATATTTTTAGCTTATATTAACTGAGTTAAAATATTAATTATCAGATGTTTGAGATGTTTTATTTCAACTTTTAGTGTAAAAAAATTATTGGCGAGTCAATTATTAATTTTTTCTACAAACTTTCCAGAGATTGGCATCTCTGCCTGCCTGACAAGGTCACGCAGGCAGGGCAACGATATGTCGTCTCTATGAGACTCATTATTATTAGAACCTGTCTTGGATTTTGTTTACGAAGGGCTAAGTTGATACTTAAGAGATGATTTTATTCTTTAGCCTAAGTTAGGATTTATTCTAGCCGAGTAGTACTTTTGTCTATTTTAGATTAAAGAAGCAAGACTAAGCAGATTCAATAAATAATATGGTTTTCAGTAGTATAACCTTTCTTGTATATTTTTTACCGATATTTCTACTTGTATATTTTCTGGTGCCTAGGCAACTTAAAAATCCGGTCGTCTTAGCTTTCTCTATATTTTTCTATGCTTGGGGGGCGCCAAAATTTATTTTTATCTTACTGGCCTCTACATTTATTGATTTCTATATTGTTCAATGGATGCACCATTCGGATTCTGCTCAGCAAAAAAAATCTTTGCTGACCTTATCTATCTTTATCAATATTGGGTTATTGGCCTATTTTAAGTATGCTAACTTCTTCGTAGAGAACCTCAACACAACATTACATGCACTGGGAATGGAAAATATTGCATGGACAGCAGTCGCTCTACCTATTGGCATCTCCTTTTATACT
>JAHDGC010000526.1 GCA_020627865.1 Saprospiraceae bacterium
AAAAAACATAGAGACGCGATGCATCGCGTCTCTACGTTTTTTTATTATTTTTATATTTATAAAATAAAATTTTTAGGATAAACAATAGCTAATCACCACGTATCACTCCTAAAAACCTTAGTTACCTTCTTGACCTCCCCATACTCACACAACACAAAATAAAATCCATTTCCCAAATCACTCGTATCAATTAAAACCTCAAAATAATTATACCCATAGGCCAGTTTTTCATATTGAAATTTGACCAACTCTCCTCGATAATTGTACACATAAACATTCACAAAAATGTCATCCAAATGATCGCTGTACTTGCCAGATATGGTAAGCTGTTCATTAAACGGATTGGGATGAGCGGCAAGGAAAAAGTTTCGTTCCCGTAGTGTTGTTGGTGTACTCTGTTCCCCTGTGATGACTTGTTTTTCCGACCACTCCGACAAGCTGTTACCGCATTGGATACGCACACGCCACTCATACGATTTGCCATAAGTTGCGGTTTCGATGTTGTACTGGTTTTTGAGCAGGAGCAGGCTTTTCCAGTGCTTGTTTTCTGTTGCTTTATATTGGAGTTGATAATGGGTCGCCTCCTCGACAGAATCCCATTGTAAGGTAATGGTGCCATCGTCCTCGGGAATGGTTTGCAGGTTAGCAGGTCGGTCGCATCCTGCTTGTATGGGTTTGAGTTCACATACACGTTGTGCATTTTCAGTCAGGTTGGAAAGGTTATGCTTGATATATCTTTCCATCCTTCTTGCTTGTCCCTCCGTGAACATATACATACAAGCATCATCGACATAATCCATGAAATTGAAATGCATGTTTATAACAGTACATTTTCGAATGTATCCGTCGGGGCAGTCATAATGCGGCCCACTTGAAATCGGTGTGTCAAAAACACCATCGTCATGCTCACAACCCCGTTCCCCCCAGATATGTTGCAAGAAAAAATAATGGCCTACTTCATGTACCAATGTTTTGCCCAGCTCAAAAGGTGCAAGTGGCTCGACTTCCCCGCATCCTTCCCCGCTGCCAAATGCATCTAGGCTGATAAAAATGCCATCCCCATCACCCGTGCCGCCATAAGGCGAGAGGCCGAGATAATCCGATTGACGGACGAATATGTTTAAATAATTTTTCCAATCATCGCTAAAGTTGCCTCTTACTTGATTGAAGGTAATCGCTGGTTCCTCATCAGAAAGTTGATAGCCTTGTGGATGATTTTTTGTTGCCAAAACAAAAGTAATGTTTGTCCGGCCGAGTTCAGCATGAGGGAATAAAGGAGCATCGTGAGTCCATTGTTGTGTATCTTGGTGAGAACCTTTGAAATGTTGGTTTAGGATTTCAATTTGCCGATTGCTCAAAATTGTCAAGCAGTCTGGATCAAAATCTTTTAGGCCTTGAAAATGAATTGCTACTGGGATGATGAACGGCTCTTCCTCCGAGCGACTAGAAGCGGTGTTAGTTAATGTTTGCTCAACGTGCGCTATCCTGTTTTGATAAGTGTGAATCCTGTCTGCATCTTTTAAAATCAAGCTCGCGTAATCTTCGGCATGGCATCGATGCACTTGCGTGAAAACATTTTTAGAAAAAAACAAAAACAAAATCCAAAGCAGAAAACGCATTGTGTAGGTTTTAGGAAAGGATAAAAAAGTTGAGTCTTTAACAATTTTTGTGAAAAATAAACTCCGAAGATAATTTGCAATGTGAGTTCCGTAGGAACGGTATATCCTTGCCAGTCATAAAATGGCTGGAACGTTAAGAAGTCCAAAATTGTCAAAGTCCAAAAAAGTTCAACATGGAATCTTCTTGATTTTACCGCAAGATGACGCCATGTTGAAACCGGAAAAACTATTAAAAAATTATGATTATTGAATTACAGTGTATTAAAGGATTGCCTGATTTTTTATGTAATTGATTATTAGTAGTAAAAACGCAATTGTAGTAATTTTAAGCCGCTGTTGTCGTAGTCCCATAAATAATTTTGCAAGCAGTCATCGAAAATATCTATGGTAGTTTCTTCAAAAATGCCATCACCGTCACAATCTAACAATGCCGTTACTTGTGTTAAGTTTTTAGTAATATCTACAAATTTTGAACCCCCTCTTTCACGGATAAAAACCTCTGTTTCCATAGAGCAAATTTCATCTCCCGTAAGTGGATCTTCGCCACAAGTTGTCAAGCTGGCAGAACCACCTGGCGTACCCAAAGGACGTGCATGAATAGTGTAAGAAATATCAGTCGGTGCAGGCAATTGAAATTCTCCACGTCCATCCGTAGCATTAGCATCCAGTACAGCGAAATCTTCCCCTTCTGGAGATCTGGTCAATAAGATTTTGTTGTTGCCTTCCAAGTCCACAAAAATTCTATGCCCGTTGTTACCAGTCATGTCGGCTGTTTTATCCTTAGGTACACCGATAATATTCAAAGTGTAATGACTACCACTTGGTGCGCCATTGCCATTTCCATTTCTGCCCCTTTCTAGGAAATCTTCTCCCGTGTATACAGAGATAGATTCTTCTGTTGGTGCGACATCTTCTTTTCCACAAGAAAATAGAAAAACAGATAACAATAAAGCAAGAAAACTGAATTTTGTAAAACGCATAGGTAAATTGTTTAAAGATGAAAAATTAGGTTAATAAAATGCTACCCTTTTTTAATGACATATTAAAAAGGACGTAATATTTAAAAATCAACATTTAGAGATAAAGTACTTGTAGCGTCGTAATACTTACGACGTTTTAAATTTTTTATGCAAAGAGGGAAAAGCAGTAAATAAAATAATTAGGGGTAATAAAAGGGAAGTAACCTATGAAGCGTGTTTGAAAAGATATGTTTTGTGTATTGTTACTACAAATATACCCCGATTAGGGTATGGCATCAATACCCCGAATAGGGTATAAAATGTATGGTTCTTGTTTTTATTTGTAAAGTGCCTGTATGCTAGTGGTTTTGATGTTCGGATAATTTGCGTTTTGTTAAGGAAAGGTTGTTTTTTGTGAAAGTTTGGTTAAGTGTTGCGATTATAATTTAATATCAAATAACATTTCATGCATTAATTTGTGCAGGAAGCAACTTAAAAACTTCACTCAAAACTTTCATTGTATGCATCCTGTTTTTTATATCATCAGATAAATCTAAGAACACGAATTCATCAATTCCGAAATGCTCTTGGTAATGGGAAAGGGTATCAAAGAATTTATTGCTGTTGCCTATGATGTTGGGTTTTATGAAAGTGTTATTTTGGTTAGAAGACTCATTGTATAATTTTCTGGCTTTTTCATTTGTTGCCCCCATGATTCCGGCAAAAGCCAACGTGATTTGAGGAAGACGATTGTGTTTAGTGTTGTAGTCTTCCCTAAATTTTGCGAGCTTATCTTTTTCTGCGTCAAGTTTGGAAGACTCATGGAAGATGGATTTAGAAAAATTAACACCTAAATCTAATACCTTTGGTAAACTGCGATAACTGCTTCCTAACATCCAAGTTGCATGATAATTTGGTGTGATAAATTAGGAGGCAATTTGTTATACAGTAGAAAAAGGCATATTAACTTTGTAAGATAATGCGTTCGGTTTTTATAAAAATAATGCGATGCTACGAGATTTACATGCAAATTATCTTCGATTTTTGAAGCCCTATTCCTTATCCGGAGGGCTGGTGTAACTACTATAAAATAGTGGATTTACTTGATACTTTAGGATTATTTTTTTTATTTTGTCAAACTTTTATATGTTTAAGTAGAAATACGTTAATTGTCATAGAGGTGCCGTGAGTATTACGGCATTATGATACATTTGCTTTTCAAAAAATATTCGCTATATTTACTGTTCTATGAGACTGAAATTCCCATTTTACAAACAGCTCGACGCTATGGATTGCGGCCCTACTTGCCTCCGCATGATTGCCCAACACTACGGCAGGAGCTACAGCCTGCAATACCTCCGCGAGCACAGTTACATTGATCGGGAAGGGGTGTCCTTGCAAGGGATTATCGAGGCTGCCGAGCATTTGGGCATGCGCACGATGGCTGTGAAAGTACCTTTTGATACGGATGATGAGGAGCAGGCTGCCTTGACAGATGCGCCTTTGCCTTGCATTGTCCATTGGAACCAGAAGCATTTTGTAGTCGTTTACAAAATCAAAAAAAATACGATTTGGGTGGCTGATCCGGCGGCGGGAAAGTTCAAATTGAAACTTAAAGATTTTAAAAAAAGCTGGGTTAGTGATAACGATCAGGGAATTGCCCTATTGATGGAACCCACGCCGGATTTTTACAGCTTCGAAGGGGAGGTGATTAACAAAACGGGCTTCGGTTATCTGTTTCGTTACCTGACGCCTTATAAGAAACTGATTGTCCAGTTGGGCTTAGGATTGTTGTTGGGAAGTGTATTCCAATTAACTTTTCCCTTCCTCACGCAGTCGATTGTTGACTTCGGAATCCAAAATCAAAACATTGGTTTCATCTACTTAATTTTGATTGCGCAGTTGATGTTGTTCCTCAGTCAAACTAGTGTTAACTTTATCCAGAGCTGGATCATTCTTCACATCGGAACTCGAATCAATATTAACTTGATTTCTGATTTTTTAATTAAATTGATGCGCTTGCCCATCGGTTTTTTTGATGCTAAAATGACAGGAGATTTGCTCCAGCGGATTGGCGATCATCGAAGGATAGAAACTTTTCTAACAAATTCTACCCTAAGTGTGATCTTTTCCATGTTTAATTTAATTGCTTTCGGGATTGTCTTGTTTATTTATAACTTCACGATCTTTTCAATCTTCTTTATTGCCAGCGTCCTTTACATGGTTTGGATTTTGATTTTTTTGAAAAAAAGAAAGGAAGTAGATTATCTCCGTTTCCAACAACTGGCCGATAATCAGAGTAATTTGATTGAACTGATTCAGGGAATGCAGGAAATTAAGTTGCAAAATAGCCAGTACAAAAGGAGATCGCAGTGGACAAATATTCAGGCCAAGTTGTTCCGCGCAAATATCAAGTCCTTATCCATTACGCAGTATCAGGATGCAGGTGCAAAATTTATCAATCAGCTTAAAGATATTCTCATTTCTTTCATTGCTGCCAAAGCGGTTATTGATGGGCAAATGACCTTGGGGATGATGCTTGCCGTGCAGTATATTATCGGACAACTGAATGCGCCGCTAGAACAATTGATCTCCTTCACGAGGAATGCGCAGGATGCAAAAATTAGTTTGGAAAGATTAGGAGAAATCCATAGCCAGGATGAGGAAGAAACAGAGGGAGAACAGAAACTCGCGCTTCCGCCTAAAAATGGAGATCTTCAAATTGAAGATTTGAGTTTTCAGTACAACAAACTATCTGATTTTGTATTAAAAGATATTAACTTGACCATTCCAAGAGGGAAGGTGACAGCCATTGTGGGTGGTAGTGGTAGTGGAAAAACGACAATGGTAAAATTATTGTTAGGGTTTTACCCACCAACTAAAGGCAGTATCCGAATTGGTGGTGTACAGCTCGGGAATATTCGGAATAAATCGTGGCGGCAAGATTGTGGCGCAGTGATGCAAGACGGGTTTATTTTTTCGGATACCATTGCCAATAACATTGCAGAAAGTGAAGACTATGTAGATAGGACGAAACTTTTAAAAGCTGTACAAACGGCCAATATCCAAGCATTTATCGAAGGAC
>JAHDGC010000527.1 GCA_020627865.1 Saprospiraceae bacterium
AGGCAAAAAATGCAGACGATGCGGGGCATCGGCGAGGCTTTTTAACGCAG
Source organism: Saprospiraceae bacterium (assembly GCA_020627865.1). Taxonomy (GTDB): domain Bacteria; phylum Bacteroidota; class Bacteroidia; order Chitinophagales; family Saprospiraceae; genus JAHDGC01. The sequence goes on from JAHDGC010000527.1 coordinate 51, forward strand.
TATAATGGAAAAAGATGACGTCAACATGGGTAATTTATTATTTTAGTTTGCCTTAAACCGTCTTTATGCTCCTCCCCCAGCAGTTGCCCTTGCAACTACCGCCCGAAACAACTCCAAGGTTGAATCATGCCTGCTGGGAATGTGGCTCTTATCATTAAACTTATCATTTGCGGAAAGCTTAACGATAACTGTTTTTGTCGTAGGGTTCACATAAATGGTTTGGTTATAAACACCCTGCCCTTGAAATTCTCCCTGATCGCCCTCCGGAATCCACCATTGATAACCATAGCCTAAATCGTGGGTAGAATTCGGATTATCACCGGGTATTAGATGTGGCGCATCAGGCGTTGTAGAAATCGTCACCCATTCTTCGGATACAATTTGTTTTCCGTTCCAATTGCCTTTGTTCAAATACACAGAACCAATCTTGGCGTAATCCCGAAGTGTAGCATTCAGGGCACACAACACAACTTCCATTCCGGTATTATCAACTACCCAATAAGAATCATGTTCCATACCAACGGGGTTCCAAAACTTTTCTTGCATGTATTTTGTTACAGATTCTCCAGTCGCTCTTTTTAAAACCATGCCCAATATGTGCGTATTGATGCTGACATAATGATTATAAGTTCCCTGTTCCCGTTCCCTAGTCAGGGTTTTGACGAACGCATCTTGAGAGGTACCGAGGGCGAAGCTTCTTCCCCAGCGGTTAATGTCGCTATTAAAATCACCATAATCTTCATTGAATCGAACACCAGACGACATCTGTAAAATATTTTTGATGGTGACACCTTCATAAGCACTGCCCTTTAGCTCCGGCACATAGGTGTCTACTGTTTCTAGCACATTCTTGATATGCCCTTCTTCTATCGCAATTCCGACCAAGGCAGAAATAAAGGATTTGGCTAACGACCAAGATATACTTTTGGTTTGTTCGGTATGGCCCAAATAGTATTGCTCAAAGACGATACTGTCGTTTTGGATCACTAAAAAGCCCATCGTATTGGAGTCTTCGAAGAATGATTTTGTATTGAATTTTCTCCCAGCATAATCAAAATTATCCGGTAAAGAGATCGGTTGTCCTTTGGGATATACGAATGGTTCTGGAGAAGGCAAAAGTCTACTTACTGGCCAAACTTGATCAAAAGTTCTGAAATTTTCGACAATCTTTTCTTTATCGAATAAAGTCAAAACATAATGTAGCTTTTTTAGTGTAGGAAAGGCTATTGCGATGCCAATGAGTATCATTAAAAGGAATAGGATTCCGATGCGTTTTCTTTTTTTCATTTTTAATCGTTTATTTTTAATTGTTTATTTTAGGGACGTTGGTACTTTTGAATTAAGTGCAATATAGCATTTATTTTAAATTTAACAACATGCAAACTTTTTAGTTACAATAATATATCTTACCCCCGAATTTGATCCACAAAATATTCATAAACCGGCAGATCACAAATATCAGCATTTCCCCATTGTGGCTTCCTTCCTATTTTGAGTAAAAAATAATCAGAGACGATATCGCCTTGTTGTTCAAAATTAAAGTCTAGGAAGGTTTTTCCCTCCCTCAAAGTCTTTTCTAACTTTTCTAAACCACCATAATTATAACCAACTTTTGAGAATTGCGCCTGCATGGCTTTCGGTATATATATTGCTCCAAGATTCTGATATTGCCAAACATGCACCAGTTCGTGGATCAAGATATTATCCGGCATCTTTCCCCAGCTATTGATAACGTTGAAACTTACGTAACAAAATCGCTGTTGCTTAGGCCCCAGCCAAGCACGCTCATCTATCCGGACACGCTCATAATTTATAGCATCTCCAAATATAGGTTTGGCCAATGCAATTTCACGATTTGTAAGCGCACGCGTGCCTGGTTTTCCAAGGTCAATAACGATTTCGTAAATTTCGGACATGCCAATACAGTCCACACCATAAAAGAATAGCAATATCCACCAGTTTCCAAAAACCTGAGGGAGCGTTTGCGTTTTAAGTAATGTATTTCGTTTTGCTTTTTTTGTAAAAAATAAAATACCATGATAAAAATGACTCAAAAAACGTATAATTCTTGTTGGAAAAAACCAAATAATAGCCACCAGCCTATACAGAACTGTTCTGAGCTTAAAAGATATGATTTGGAGTATTCTCATCACAAATAAATTCAACAATATTTTCACGAAGTTCAAATCACCTCAGCCACAACAAAGCAACTGCCACCGATATAAATCAAATCATTAGCAGAGGCCGCAAGTTTTGCCGCCTTTAGGGCCGCTTTCACAGAATCGTATGCAGCACCACTAAGACCTGCCATTGCAGCTTTTGCCTTTAGTTGTTCTGCTGGTAAGCCACGCGGAATATCAGCCTTTGCAAAATAATAAATTGCTTTTTTAGGAAAAAGTTCAAGAATATCGTCCAATGATTTATCATTTACGGTACCGATAACCATATGTAAAGTTTGAAACTCCTCCTGCTTCAATTGCGCCATAGCCAATTTAAGGCCACCGATATTGTGTGCACTATCTGCTAGAACAAGTGGGTTTTCCGCTAGCTTTTGCCAACGTCCAATAAATCGGCTGAGGGCAACGATTTCCTTCAGCCCTTTTCTGATCTTAGATTTTTTCAGTTTAAAACCTGGCCAGCTTTCCTCCAAGACGTCTAAACTTCTCAAGACCGTTCTCAGGTTTTTAGCTTGATACGTTCCTCCTGTTCCTAAGACTAGTTTTGGATAAACAAGTTCTCCTTTTCGCTTAACTTCAAAAGTAGTATATCCTTTTTTTGAATGGAGTAACTTTGTATTGTAAAAGCGATTGGCAAAACTGATGGGTGCATTACATATCTTCGCTTTTTGAAGAAAAACACTAGAGATGGCTCTTTGTTCTTCCCCGATAATTACAGGAATATTTGACTTAATGATTCCTGCTTTTTCTTTAGCAATAGAGGGCAAATCCGGCCCTAGCATATTTTGATGATCTAAACTGATATTGGTAATTATGGAAATCAAAGGGGTGATTATATTGGTGGAATCTAATCGACCGCCTAAGCCTGTTTCGATGACAGCGACATCTACTTTTTGTTTGGCAAAATATTCAAAGGCTAAGGCTACAGTCATTTCAAAAAAGGAAGGCTTGATCTTTTGGAATAAGGCTTCGTTTTTTTCGACAAAACCAACCACTGCCTTCTTGCTCATTAACTTCCCATCAATTTTGATGCGCTCGCGAAAATCTTGATAATGCGGAGAAGTATAAAGGCCTGTTTTATAACCATGCGCTTGTAAAACGGCAGATAGCATGTGGGCGGTACTTCCTTTTCCGTTTGTGCCGGCGATATGGATGGTTGGAAATTTTGATTGTGGCTCGCCAAGGGCTTTACAAAGGGCGATGATATTGGTGAGGTCTTTTTTAAATGCAACCTTTCCCTTTCGCTGATACATGGGGAGTTGGGTGAAGAGGAAATTGAGTGCTTGTTGGTAATTCATGTTAGATCGCTGCGCTTTTAGATTTTAGATCATTCGCTCCGTTCATTGTTAGAGGTCAGACGGTGCGCTGCTGGTAATTTGGGGTTCGGAGTTATTGACAAGCAAAAGATCGACAGCAGAAATTACAAGATACAGTCTAAAAACAAACCACTGCCGCGTCTGACTTCTGACAGCGAAGCAGTCTGATTCGTCTGACAGTTCCGCCTGCGGAGTGCTCTCATTTAAGTCTAAAATCAATCGTCACTGTGCCACATTGCTTATCCAAAGATCCAGGTTCAAATTTATATTTTTTAGCCCCCCTTTCTGCGGCCTTAATCAGTTGACTATTCGTTGTCGTCGAACCTTTTTGGGTATATTTTGAAGAAATGACTTTACCTGTATCATCTACACAAATATTCACAACAACCTTACCTTGTGCTTGCGATTGATCTTCAATCTTCGGTTTACTTTTTACCTTACGGCCAACCAATCCACCTCCTATAAGTCCAGAACCGGAGCTGATGCCATCCAAGTTTGAAGCATTCGGATCACCATCAGGGTTGCCTTGATTTCCTGGCGTATCATTATTACCTTTTCCTCCACCAAACAAGTCCCCGATTTCACTTTTGGCAGCATTGTATTTTTTCGCTTCTGCTTCCGCTTTGGCCTTGGCTTCGGCTTCCGCCTTTGCTTTCGCCGCTTTTTCTGCCGCCTGCTTTTTGGCTTCGGCCGCTGCTTTTTTCTTCGCTTCGCTGGCCTTTTGTTTGGCCTCTTTTTCCGCTTTCAATTTTCTTTCATTAGAAGCTTTATCCTCCATGACCTTACGCTTTTTCTCTTGTTCGGCTTTTGTATCCTCTTTCTTTTTAGGTTCTTCTTCCTCTTCAACTTCTTCTGGTTCTTCCTCCACTTATTCTTCTATTTCTTCCGCTACGGTTGCGGGTGCCGCATCAGATTGTGCAAGGAGTTCTTCCCCTGCTCCCACGTCCGGTTCCCCAAGGCTGATGAGGATGCCTTCCTGCCCCGGTGGTGGGTCGGGATAAGTCATCAGTGGTAAAAAGGCCAATATAAGGAGTAAAAGATGCACCACGATACTAGTGATCTGCCCCACTCTTTTATTTGTATTTTCTCGTTCGTTTATTATAGCGTCCATGATGATTTTATTTAGGTCTTCGGGATATTTGCTCTACCTTAAATAAATAACGACAGCTTCATCTGATTGAATATTTTGTAAGAATAAATATAATAATTTTAACAGCCTTACCCTAATGTTATAAATAAAGTTTTTAACAAAAAAATTGCCGTTATCAATGTTTTATACGGTAGAGACGCGATGCATCGCGTCTCTACCGTATAAACAAAAATTATTACCAAGAATTTAATTTACAAAACACTAATCCTGATCTGCCGCCAATATTGCATTAATATTATATTTCCTAGCATTATCCATCACCGGAACAACCGCCTCAACGGGAGCGCCTTTTTCTGGGGCAATTATCACAGATAAATCGCGGCCTCCTTTTCGTTTAAGATCCCTCATGGTGGAAGCCAATCTTGATTTGGACAATTTGCTACCATCCAGTCGGTATGTACCATCTCTTTTAATTGTAATCTCTGCTGTTTCTGACTTGGAATTACTCGGCGGCGGTGTGCCACTACCGGGCAACTTCAAATTCAGTGCATTTGGAGAAACTAGATTTGAGGTCAACATAAAAAAGATGAGCAACAAAAATATAATGTCCGTCAAGGAAGACATACTGAACTCGGCACTGACTTTACTTCGTTTCTTTAATCCCATGATTGTTTAGATTTCTTCTTTATGGATTTGGGTTCTAACCTTTAAAATACAATTAAAATTTTTCTTTATTTCCTTTTGTAAAATTTGAATCTCTGCCCTTGTCAATGGACAACTGGAACAGATGATAAAAGCCTTTTTTGACTGTTTCTTTCCTTTACTTAATTTTATGATCGTCTGCTCTATCTGTTTATGAAAAGATGTTCATCTTGAGATCATTGTAAAATGAACGCCCTGAAGGAATATAAACCGGACTGAGAAACTTTCCAAATTCTTTTTCTAAAAAAACAAGATAATCATCCGATTCAAAATCAGGTTTCCCAGAAAACAACATCAACCGACTCGCTTGATTCTTCAAAGTACTCT
>JAHDGC010000528.1 GCA_020627865.1 Saprospiraceae bacterium
TTTTATTTCAGAACACTCTGATATTTATTTTTATCACCCAGCAGTTTTACCGCATCCGTAATTTCCAGATCATTCCGCAATCCGACAAGGATTCTACCTTTTTGATAATGGTATCTGCTAACGATTTCTTTTTCAATCAAATTCGTAATAGCAGCCTTATTATCCTCTAATTGTGTTCGCTTATCTTCTTCTATTTTATCTTCAATACCTTGGATATATGTTTTAATATCTGGTGTATATCCCTCTTTTTCTGCACTTTCCTTCAGGTTTTCAAGCGCCTTTTCGCTAGAAGAGTCGAATTCAAAGCCCGCTTTTTTGATAAAGGCAATGAAATCGTTATAATCTGTAAACCGGAAATCCTTAGCATCACCGATTTCTGCATGCTTGTCGGCATAATAAGTAGCGTATTTGAAAATCATATACTGTTTGGTCAATGATTTTACAATGCTAACATCTGTATCCTTTTTCAAGCTAATGTCTGGTTTTACGCCACCGCCATCCAACACTTTTCTACCATTACGGGTCTTAAAAGTTGCTCTTTCTTCATCCGGAATATCTAGTGGTTCGCCATTAGCATAACGCACACCTTGGATACATCTTCCACTCGGGATATAGTATTTTGCGGTGGTCAATTTTACCTTTGAATTGTAGCCAACATCTCTTGTATTTTGTACCAATCCTTTTCCATAAGAACTTTGCCCCATGAGTACTCCTCTATCCATATCTTGAATGACTCCAGAAACAATTTCAGAAGCCGAAGCAGAATTTTTATCAATAAGTACTGTTAGCGGCAATTCTTCATCTATCGGATTATTTAGCGTTTTAAAACTACGATCCCAATCCACAACTTTCCCTTTGGTGGTAACAACCGTTTCTCCTTTTGGAACAAAGACATTCGATACGTTTACAGCTTCTGTAAGCAAACCACCGCCATTGCCACGAAGATCGAAGATAATACCTTTCAGGTCGGGTGTTTCTTCCTTGAGTTTTTTCAGGGCGTCTCCTACATTTTTGCCGGCTTCCCGCGTGAAAGTCGTCAGGGCAATATAGCCAATATCATCACTAACCATCCCCGAGTAAGGCACATTCGGCACCTTTACCTCATCGCGTGTGAGGGTCATTTTTAGGTTTTTATCCGCATAAGGTCTTTTGATGGTTAAAACGACCTCTGTGCCAGGATAACCCTTTAAAATATCTGTAATATCATCGGATTTCTTTCCTGATGTGGATTTACCATCAATTTCAAGAATGATATCACCTGCTCTGAGGCCTGCTTTATCAGCCGGACAATCCTTATAAGGAGCAATAACGGTTATTTCATCTTTAATGACCTTGATCGAAGCCCCAATACCATTATACTTTCCTTCAGTGATATAACGGAAACCCTCAATTTCTGATTCAGAAATATAATTGGTGTAAGGATCGAGAGATTCCAGCATAGCATCAATACCTGTTCTCATCAGTTTTGCTGGATCAATATCATCAACATAATAAGTGTTAATTTCTTTATATAGGTTGGTGAAAATTTCAATGTTTTTTGAAATCTCAAAGTATTTGCCATTGTTATCAGAAACCATCGCGATGCCGGTGAAGCCTATAAGTAGTACGATGATTAATTTAGCGAAATAGTTGACTAGTTTCATGCGATTTGAATTATGAAAACGTAAATAATTGTTAAGACGACAACTCACTTGGTTATATAACGCAATTTCACGAAAAAAATGATATTATCGTAATATTTTAAGTATCCTTTTTTAACGTCATATCTTTCAAATGTTGTCTTCATGAGGGGTTCCGTAGGAAGGGTGAAGGGAATTCGGACTCAATTATTATGTTTTGTATGGTAAAAATAGTGCCAAGTCTACTCCAAAAATTGAAATAGCAATGCAAGTAATTCGTCAGGTGCATCTGCATGTACCCAATGGCCCGCTTTTTTGATGTTTTTCATTTTGGCCTGTGGAAAATACTTGTGAATATCGACCATATCTGATTCTGATAAATAATCAGATGTTTCTCCTTTGATAAAAAGCGTTTCTCCTGTAAAAGCCTCTGTCCCGTTGATGGACATGAGGATTTCAGAATAAGCTTTATGGATGGTATCCAAATTCATCTTCCAACGATAACCACCTTCTTTTTTTCGAGTGAGGTTTTTCAATAAAAATTGACGAACGCCAAAATCAGCGATTTTTGCTTCCAAAAATGCTTCTGCTTCTTTTCTCCCTTGGATTTCCCCTGGATCAAGCGAAAGTAAGGCTTCAAAAATCGCACCATGACCACCTTCATAGGCTTGGGGTCCAATATCTACCACGACTAATTTATTGATCATTTCGGGATATTCCAAGGTCATTTGCATGGCGGTTTTCCCACCCATAGAATGTCCAATGATAGAGGCTTCATAAATCCAGTTGGTTTCCATAAACTCCTTGAGGTCTTCGGCCATCAAAGCATAATTCATGGTATCGGTATGTGGCGATTTCCCATGATTTCTTTGGTCTACAATAAAAACGGTGTATTGGTCAGCTAGTTTTTTGGCAATGGTTTGCCAATTGTCGAGGGTGCCGAACAAGCCATGAAGGATAATTACAGGATCACCTTGCCCGAAAGATTTATAGTTTAATTGCATATAAAATTTCTACGTATTTTCGTCGTGAAGCTCACAACGTTGTTTAAATATGATAAAATCAGTCCAATATTTTAAAATTTTACTTGCGTTTCTATACCAAAAAACAAATATGGTACATTTTAATCATAAATTTATAATAAAACTGCATTCTCATAATTGCAATAAGCACCAGATTTGTATTTTTGTGGATGATAAAATCATATCATATGCATAATTGGCTTTTTTCCTTGTTTTTGCTTGTGTTAAGCATTAGCCTTCCGGCGCAGAGTGTTTCTAGTTTGGAGAAAAAATTGAAAAGCACCAAAGATGATAAGCTCAGGATGGAGCTTTTTTATCAATTGGGCAATGCTTACTTGGGTAAAGACAACAAGAAAGCTTCTGAGAATGCTGGCAAAGCGCAGTCCTTGGCCGCAACCTATAAAAATCCGAGCCTTGGAGCAAGGGCTGCCTACGTTGGCGGGAGTGCTCATTATCACCGGAAAGCTTATGGCGCTGCAACCTCGCGTTACAAGCAATGTATTACTTTTGCCAAAAGCGCAAAAGATGTAGAATATGGCCTGAAATGCTATGCAAAGCTGGAAACCATTGAAAAGGATAAAAAGAAGAATTATAGGGCAGCTTATAATTATGCCGCAGAGGCTAAAAAATTTCTACAATCAATGTTGGGTAGCTCTTCCGGTGGAAGCACATCGACCACAAGGCCTTCTTCTGGTGTGAGTAGCCAAGAAGTAAAGGAGCTTAATAGAAAAATTGATGCACTGGAGCAAGAAAAAGTATCATTGCTGCGAGACATCCGAGAGTTAGAGGCAGGACGAGATCAATGGATGTCAGATCAGGATAAGTTGACAGAAAAGCAAAGGAAATTACTCAGGGAAGAGCGGGCACAGGCGGAAAAGACAATTTCGGAGAAGGAATTGGAATTGGCCAGTGTGGAAGAGCGTCGGGAAGCAGCCGAGGCAAGAGTGAAGCGGAAAGAGAAGCAATTGTCTAAGCTATCGGATGAGGATAAGGTCAAGACCATGATGCTACAGGAAGCGGAGCTGGAAATCCAGGCGGCAGAGTTGAAAGCAACCCAGGAGGCGAATAAAAACAATATTTATAAATTGTTGTCCGCTTTTGGTTTGGCTATCGGTATTTTATTTTATTTACGCTTTCGCGCAAACCGGAAGGCCAAAAGAGCTTTGGAAGAAAAAAATAAGGAAGTTGAAGCAGAAAGACAGCGGTCTGATGAATTATTGCTCAATATTCTTCCTGCGAATATTGCCCAAGAGTTAAAAAATAAGGGGAAGGCTGAGGCGCAAAAGTATTTTAATTCTACGGTGCTTTTTTCGGATTTTAAAAACTTTACTAGGCTATCTGAAAAGTTGACACCGGAACAATTGGTGGAAGAGTTGGATTATTGTTTCAAAGGGTTTGACTTTATCATTTCTCAATATGAAACCATCGAAAAAATTAAAACCATCGGGGATGCATATATGTGTGCGGCAGGTCTTACGGCAAGGGAAATTGTGCCGAATGATATCGTGAAAGCAGCATTGGAAATGCAAGAGTTTCTAGAAGATTATAAAAAAGAGAAGATGGCCAAGGGCGAACCTTACTTCGAGGCGCGTATCGGTATTCATACTGGGCCTGTTGTAGCGGGAGTGGTGGGCGTGAATAAATTCGCTTATGATATTTGGGGAGACACAGTGAATATTGCTTCGAGAATGGAACAGAATTGCGAAGTAGGGATGGTGAATATTTCGGAGTCTACTTATAGGCAAGTGAAGTATAATTTTAACTGTATTCCAAGAGGAAGAATTGCGGCTAAGAATAAGGGGGAGATTGAGATGTATTATGTGAGGAGTGCTAACTAGATTTTAGATCATTCGCGTTGCTCATTGTTAGACTTTAGACCGCTTCGCTGTTAGATTTTAGACTATTCGCTTCGCTCATTGTCAGATGCCGTACTGCTGGAACTAAGCTTTCGTGGGCAAAAGTACGTCGTATCGGTTCGGCATATTGAAGGAGCTTACAGCTTGTTGCTTACGACTTATAGCTTATTTCATACAATCCAAAATCGGCATACTAAGGGTGCTTAAAGCTTACAACTACAAACCATGAGTTTCCAACTAACTTCCCCATTCAAACCAACAGGTGACCAACCACAAGCCATCAAAAAACTTATTGCAGGAATTGATGCTGGGGAAAAAGCACAAGTGTTGTTGGGTGTAACCGGTTCAGGAAAAACCTTTACCATAGCGAATGTTATCCAAGAAGTGAATCGGCCTACCTTGATCTTGACACACAACAAAACATTGACGGCACAGCTTTATGGCGAATTCAAGGAGTTTTTTCCGAATAATGCTGTTGAATATTTTGTTTCCTATTATGATTATTACCAACCAGAAGCATACGTTACCGTAACGGATACTTTCATTGAGAAAGACCTTGCCATCAATGAGGAAGTGGATAAGCTGCGACTTCGGGCGACATCTTCGCTGCTTACCGGGCGAAGAGATATTATCATTGTGGCTTCTGTCTCTTGTATTTATGGTATGGGGAATCCGGAAGATTACAAAACGGCCATTATCCGCATTGAAAAAGGGCAAACCTTAGCCCGAAATAGTTTTCTGTACAGTTTGGTGCATAGCTTATATTCTCGAACTGAAGTAGAATTTCAAAGAGCAACTTTTCGCGTGCGTGGGGATACGGTTGACATCAATTTGCCTTATGTGGATTATGGTTATCGGGTTACTTTTTTCGGGGATGAAATTGAATCCATTGAAAGGATAGAGTTAGAGACGGGGAAACGGATTGAAGAAATGCAAAGTGCAGCTATTTTCCCGGCCAATCTCTATATTGCCCCCAAAGATCGCATTTATGATATTATCGCAGATATAGAAGACGAACTTTACAAGCAAGAACAGTATTTCAAAAAAGAAGGTCGATTACTGGAAGCTAAGCGCATCCATGAGCGGGTTACTTTTGATATGGAAATGATGAAGGAGTTGGGCTATTGCAACGGCGTAGAGAATTACTCCCGCTTCTTTGACGG
>JAHDGC010000529.1 GCA_020627865.1 Saprospiraceae bacterium
CTTGGATGAAAAACCTTTGTTCTCCTCCGGAGGTACATTAAATGGTATGTTGACACATGCGCTGGCCTACGCAGAAACATCTTCCAATGGCTCCTTGACCATTCCTTTAGCAGCCAACTATTTTGAAGTTACGAATACAGTCAACATCCAAAGGGTTAACGACCAAACCGCTGATTTTGCCCCAAGGGGAACAGTCATCACCTTGCTGTTTAACCATTCAGGTGTAGGCGTTACCAATGGAGCCTATTTATTGCTAAAGGATGGTTTTACCTCAGTAGCCAATGGTTCCCTTACGTTAATTTCTAATGGCAATGGTGTTTGGCGGGAAGTGTCCCGAAATAATTAAGAAAATTATAAAACCTTAGAACCTGTCTTAAAACCTCCGCTGAAGTCGAAAAGCAAGAATTTTTGTTCAGATCAGGCCTGCCTGGCGAGCCACGCAGACAGGGCGTGGAAACAAGAGTTATGCCATAGCATAATGAGTGTTTTCACAACGCAGATATGGGCAAAAAGACTGCTTTGCAGACATAGCGATGGGTTTTAAGGCAGGTTCTTACATGATGAAGATGAATCTGTGGACAGCAATTGGTCATTAATTTTTACAATTCGATCAAGGCGAATGACTTCTCCTGAACTCAGTTCCATAAATTCCGCTCCTTCTTTTGTATAAACATCTTTAATGATTGATCCACTTACATTTTGGGGTACCTTATCCTGTAAATAAACAAGGTTAATAGATTTTCTTTGGGTGGCCAATGCCAGTAACAAATCATAAAAAGAACAATTTATCGGCCTATACTCATTTTTGTTTTTTTCACTCATAAAGCTACCTTGATAAAAATTAGTTTTGCTAGATTTTATGGTTCTAAATGATTTCATGTGGTTAAGTTTACTAAACTTGGTTGTTCGTAAGATCAGTTGGCTAACTCTTAGGTTTGGAACAATTAAAAACAGAAGTTTAGTAAACCTCGACCAAATCAATTCACTTTGAGCCGATTTTATGTACAGGATGCAAAAAATACAACTAAGGAACAAATTAATAATTTGGTGAATTAGCAATAAATTCGTTATTTAGCCCTACTCCAAGAACAATAAACAAACGCACTTGACAAAATAATCGGGAAATATGCCTGTAAAAGTACAAAAAAACAAAATGAAAAACTACCTGTATCTTACATTCGCCTTTATCGTCTTCCTTCCTATTTTTCTATTTGCACAACCGGAAGAAAAGGATTCAACTATTACACCAACTCTTCCGCCGTTGCCCAAAGTTGAACTTACGCAATATACTTTAAAGGTCGATGATACAGGATTGGTCATCGAATCCTCTAACCTCAAGGGACAATCTCAAATCAGTATAAACGGAACAGATCATGAATTGATTTTTAAGAACGGCATAGCCAGCGTACCTTTTTCTACAGATGCTAAAGGCAAATTGCTCTTTCTAAAAAATGGCGAAGGAAAAAACAGCGCCCACAATCTATATCATCTTTCTAAAAAAGGAGATGGCCAATATAGGCTCAGAAACATCCCACTCTGGTTATCCATCCTTCCACCGTTGATTGCCATTTTATTGGCTTTAGTTTTCAAAGAAGTTGTCGTTTCCCTTTTTGTAGGCATCTGGGCAGGGGCTTTTATCGCCGGTGGTATGCGCATCGGTTCCCTTTATTATCTCTTGCTGAGTTTCCTTGAAGTGGTACAAAAATATATTGTGGACGCCCTAGCCGATAGTGGGCACCTTTCCGTCATTATTTTCTCCCTACTCATTGGGGGGATGGTGGCCATCATTTCTAGGAATGGCGGTATGGCTGGTGTCGTGCAATCCCTTTCCAAGTATGCCCGTTCTCCACGCAGCACCCAGCTCATTACTTGGTTATTGGGTGTGGCTATCTTTTTTGATGATTATGCCAATACGCTAATTGTTGGAAATACGATGCGAAGTGTTACCGATAAATTTAAAATCTCTAGGGAAAAGCTAGCGTATATTGTGGATAGTACAGCTGCACCGGTTTCGGCAGTTGCCTTTATTACGACTTGGATCGGGGCGGAGTTGGGCTACATTCAGGGGGGCATTTCCCAACTGCAAAACTTTGATACTTCGCTCAGTCCTTATGCTATTTTTCTCAGTTCCCTGAAATATTCTTTCTACCCTATTTTGACCCTTGGTTTTATGTTGCTCCTCATCTGGTTTCGTCGGGATTTTGGCCCAATGTTTACAGCCGAAACACGAGCCAGAACAACCGGACAAGTATCCAGTGTTACGAGTGAAAATGCGGATGAACCCAATATGGAAGACCTTACCCCTGTGGCCGGTGCGCCATTGAAATGGTATAATGCAGTTATTCCGGTAATGGTTGTTATCTTAATGACAATCATTGGGTTAATTGATACTGGGATAGCCAATACTTACGGAGAATTAATTGGAGAAGGAAAGAAAGTAGCTTCCGAAGGCTGGTCGGATGTCTGGGGGGCAATGGGACTTTTACTCGGCGACGAACATAGTTTTTTTATGAAAATCGGGAAACTGATTGGAAATTCTGATTCTTATATCGCCTTGCTTTGGGCTTCTCTCTCTGGTGTTGTTACGGCGATTGCCTTAACGGTCGGTGGTCGCATCATGAAGCTTTTCGACACCATACACACTTTGACCACCGGATTCAAGACCATGCTTCCGGCATTGATTATCCTTACCCTAGCATGGGCATTGGCCATCACTACAGGAGAACTTCATACAGCGGATTACATTACTTCTATTTTACAGGATAATGTGAGTCCTTATGTCATGCCGATGATCATATTTGTCCTTTCTGCCTTGATCGCTTTTTCTACGGGATCAAGCTGGAGTACGATGGCCATTTTGTACCCTATTGCTATTCCGACGACTTGGGCTATTTGCCAGACACAGGGATTAGCGCCAGATATTAGCATGGAGATTTTGTTTAATGTTATTGCTGTAGTATTGGCAGCATCCGTTTTGGGCGATCATTGTTCTCCGATTTCGGATACAACCATCTTGAGTTCCTTGGCTTCAGATTGTAACCATATTGACCATGTGAGAACACAGATGCCGTATGCCCTTACGGTGGGTTCTGTCAGTATGATTGCTGGAGGATTGTCTACCTTTTTAGGAGGCGGCTGGTTGATTAGTATTGTATTAGTTATCATTAGCTTTGCTATTTTTGCAGGGATTATTCTGCGATTTGGGAAGGTTGTGGAATAGCACACAATCCCAGCACAGTTCTCTGTTAAATATCATACACAATTTAAAATTTTCTTTGAACAAATCATATTTTAAATTATTTGTAATATTGGCATCAATACGCCAATAGCCTCCCGCATAATCCAACTGATTCCTACCCTAGTATCGGCTAGATATTATTTCAATATATTTAGATAAAAATCGTATCTTTGTGCAAAATTTCAGCAGTTAGCGTTGATTAGATAAACAAATATATAGCACTTTAAATTTAAAATATGAAGGAGATTATATATTTTTGCGGGATAAATCCGTTAATGACGTAGGCAAATTGGGTTATCCGAAAGGATATTTTGCCTTTTGAGAGACTTACAATACGGTTTTGGAACAGAATTTAGATACATAAAATGTGATTTTATATAAATCCAACTCATAAAAATTAATTTAAAAATCTACAGGAACATGAGAATGATAAAATCTCTTTCATACTATTCTATATTTGTACTTCTTTCTGTAGCCATGATTGGCTGGAATTGTGCAGGAGAAGGTGGTAGTGGTACAGCAGTCAAAAACAGCATTAGCGGTACCATTAAAAATGCCAATAATATCCAAATCTTTTTGGATAAGGTGAGTTTAAATAACAAAAGAGAAGTTCTGGGTAAAGCAGATGCGGATGCCAATGGTTCTTTCTCTATCCCAATGCCCGAGAATATGACCCCAGGTTTATATAATCTCCGCGTTGGTGCCAAGCGTGTTTTTCTTCCTTTAAGTGGAAAAGAATCTGGTGTGGCTCTTGATGCCGATCTGAATACCATTAATAAATATGATTTTACCGTTACAGGGTCTAAAGATGCAACGGAATATGTTTCCAATATGAAAGCATTCTTCGACCGGACTAAAACAAAAGATCAAATTAATGCGCATATTAATTCTCCGGATGCCAGCCCCATTGCAGCATTACATCTGGCGACATCTTTGTTGAGCGGAGAAGAAAAGTACTTGGGTACACATGAAGCCTTGAGTCAACGATTGGCTAAAGAATTCCCTAACGAAGACTTTGTGGGTGATTATGGTGGTTTTGTAAATAACTTGAAAACACAAATTGCTCAAGCCAAAAGTGCAGAAAGAATAAAGATCGGTCAGCCGGCTCCTGATATTAAGGCCGATGATCCTGATGGAAAAAGCTACGCGCTTTCAGATTTGAAAGGGAAAGTTGTTTTACTTGATTTCTGGGCAAGTTGGTGTGGCCCTTGCCGCCGGGCAAATCCACATGTTGTGGAAACGTATAAGAAATACAAAAAGGATGGCTTTACGGTCTTTAGTGTTTCCTTGGATGGATTAGATTCTAGGACAAAAGCAAGGTTTAAAAATCCGGAGCAAATTGACCAGCAAATGGCCAATTCCAAAAAACGTTGGGTAGATGCCATCAAAAAAGACAACCTTATCTGGGATTATCACGTAAGTGATTTACAGAAGTGGGAATCTATCCATGCACAAACTTATGGGGTAAGAAGTATTCCTCGCACATTCCTTATTGATCGGGATGGTAAGATTGCCGCTGTTAATCCAAGAAATAATTTGGAGTCAGAGTTGAAAAAACTACTATAGTAAAAGATCAAAAAGTTCCTTTAGGATAAACTAGTACTTTTTACTTCTGAGTACGCTTGATTTTATCCTTTTTAGGGCGATAAACACAAGAATATTAATTCCTGCTTAATAGAAAGGAGTTGGCCATGCAATGATAATTTGGTCAACTCTTTTTTTATATAAAACCGTAGAAACGCAATGCATTGCGTTTCTACGGTTTTTATTTCCACCTGTCATATTTTTATGGGCAGTAATCGTCTGGGTTGCCTACTCCCAGGCTGGCACAGTCTCCAGATTGGACAAACTGCACATCCGTTCCATTGTCCAGACCGGAGGTGGTTATTTTATACAAACATGCTACAGTTTCCGGTAAGATAAAATTCACACGATACTCAATTCCGATAGGGAGGCTCGAAAAAAGATAATTTCCATTGGAGTCTGTATAAGTAGATGCAACTAGACTGTTATTCTCATCCCATAGGTTTACAGTGATGCCTTGGATGCCAATTATCGTAACTTCATCCATTGTGCCATTAAAATTAGCATCATTGAAAACTGTGCCTCCGATTTCCGTACTAGCAAGGCTGTTGCAAATTGCTCCTGGAGGATCACCCAAATCCGGAGGACAAGGTACTGGAGATTTAAAGGACAAGCTGTCCAAGCAAGAAGCAGTTGTATTACTTAGCATAAAATCTTGCATACCTACTCCATCAGCAGGTATCGTTATGGGGAATGTTGTAGGATTAGGATCTGTTAAAGGGTCTATTGTACCGATGGTGTTGCCATTGTGGTTTACGGTAACTTCTTCCCAAGCAGGACAAGTGGTTTCCCATGCAATTAAAAGATCATAATCTGCCGTGAACGTGCCGTCA
>JAHDGC010000530.1 GCA_020627865.1 Saprospiraceae bacterium
GATTGAAAATTTCAAGCAAAAATACTGTAAGATAAAAGAAGACCTGCTTATTATTGATTTAAAACACCTCACCCATCATTATGCAAGAGAAAATATTTTATTTGAAATCCTATCGCCCAAGGGTTTTAACTATACCCATGTTAAACAGATTTTGGAAACGGGCCATAATCACTCTGGCAGGATTTTTCATACCGCCGAATACGAATTATTAGTGAATCGGGATGAGGCTATTGTCAGGAAGAAAGCAGAGCAGGTTGCCTGGGAAATAGACATTGCACATGAAGATCAATACGTGGAACTTTCGGATGGTAAATTTATTATCGAGTTGATCAATCGTCCAGAAAAATTCGATCCTTCCCCCAATGTTGCTTACTTTGATGTTGAAAAAATTCATTTCCCGCTAAAAATCAGGCATTGGCAAGCGGGTGACTCCTTCCAACCATTTGGCATGTTTGGGCAAGTTCAGAAATTGAAAGACTTTTTCATTAATCATAAACTTTCTATCTTCGAAAAGAAAAATGTAAAAATAATGTTATCGAATGGTGAAATTTGTTGGATTGTGGGATTTCGTCCAGACCATAGATTTAGTCTGGACAATTCGAGCATGCATTGTTATAGGATTGACTGGATAAGTAGTGATCACGAACAAAAATAGCGGTCTTTGACCGGGAGCTGGATTATTCACTACAGATTAAGCCGATTCAGCAGGAACAGGCAGTTGAACTTTTTCAAAGTTCTAAAATTTGTCATAAAACTTGCAGCAATCAAAAGTGGTTAATTTGTCACAGTATTAACAGCACAGTTGCACTCTATTTACTGCGATTTTTACTTGAGCACCTATTTCACCTTTACTAATTTCCCGCCTTCATCTACAACAATATGTGCACCTTTAAAACCTGCATCAATAGCAGACTGGGTTGCTTGTTGGGCTTCTGCAAGATTAGAGAATCCAGTAATTAGCATAATGGTAAATTCTCCAGAAGCTCGCTGCTCTATAGGGCCATAATGGTGCACCTTTTCGGGATTAAAAAACTTTGGATTTTTATAAGATGCCAACCTGACCATATATCCTTTTGGGACAGAAGTTACCGGAGTATATTTGGTTTCTGTGGTTGTATTTGTTCCCGAAGACGTAGAAACCATTCCACTTTCAGACGGCAGCCGCCTTTCTTTAACAATAAAAGCACGTTTATACCCTAGGGCAACCATTTTCTCCCGCATACTTTCAGCCGATTCATAATCTTCAAAGACTCCTATTCGCACTTTCGTTTTCCCTTTTTCTTCTTTCAGGTAAAAACTACGCATATCTTTGACATCGTTAAAAATCTCCATATTTATTTTTTTGCTCGCATCAACAGCAGCAATTTGTACAGCAAACCCTTTCGTCTCCCCATAAGTAACCGTAGGTGCATTTGTTTTTGTTTCAGTGGTAGGAGCTGGCGTTTCCCGAGCAGGAGGAGGATTGTTCGCTGGTTTTTCAGGAACAGTTGTGGTGACAGTTTCGGAGACGGATGTGCCAGAAGAGACCAAACTTACTTCCCCCAAGATACCTCGATCTGTGCCATTACCTGTATTAATTTCCTTTTTAGCTTCGGCATAACCAATCATAGAAAACCTCAAGGTATATTTTTGGCTCGGCAACAAATCCATAAAATATTCTCCATTTGAGTTGGTGAGCATTTCCAGTACGCTACCATCACTTAAATTAGTCGCTGCAACGTATACGCCTTCTTTAGGAAGTCTTTTGTCTGCATCGATTACCCGCCCGATATAGGCCGTATTTTCCCCGACCTTTCGCAATACCAGTTCAACATTTTGAGCTTGTGTACTTCCAGAACTACGGATATTGAAAGCAACGGTTTCATATCCGGATTTTCTGATAATCGCCTCGCAATTAAACCCTTTCAAAGCTTCAAAAAATACTTGTCCAGATGCGCCTGTCCGAAACTCCTTTTCATTACAATTCCTCAAATCCACTAATGCATCTTTGATCGGTTGATTCTGTTCATCAAAAACAGTGATGGTAAAGTTATCCGTAATTTTGACAACCCGATACAAGTCTTCCTTTCCCTTACCCGGCCGGTTTGAACAAAAATATCCTCGATTTTTTTTAGCACTAAAAATAAAAGAGTAATCATCATAAGAGCTGTTGACATCATTCCCGAGATGAAAAATTTTAGTCCATTTATCATCGGTGCCTTCTGCCTTGAAAATATCGAACCCACCTAAACCTTGACTCAAATCAGAGGAGAAATAAAGTACATCTTCATCTCGATAAGGGCTAATTTCATTTCCGGGAGTATTTACAGTTGGTCCTAAGTTTTCAGGAACAGACCAAGTATCACCCACCCTGAAAGACACATAAATATCGAAACCACCAAAACCATCCGGGCGATCCGATGCGAAATAGAGCGTATTCCCATCATCTGCTAGACAAGGATAGCCGGTAGAATACCCGCTGCCATTATATGGAAAGGCCTTATCTGCTTCCCAATCTCCGTTTCCTTTTATCGTCGCGAAATACAGGCTCAGTTCTGCACCTGTTTCTGGGATTTGTCGATTGGATTCTGTAAAATTATTTTTAGTGTAACAAACGATTCCAGCATTTTCCGCATAGGATAATGGGCCTTCATTACTTGCATTTTTAATTTTTGCCCGCAACAATTGGGGACTGGTCAGATAATTATTATTATCAATACTTGAAATGAATAAACGATTTGAGAAACTGCCCGTCCAGTCTTTACTATTTCCTTTTGCGTTCAGATCATTACGACTGGAAGCAAAAACGACATGCTCCTTGAAGAAAGTCGGGGCAAATTCAGAAGCGGCTGTATTCAAATACTCCGGCTTTACCTCATACAAGGATTTTACCCCTTTCATCTTTTGTGCAAACTCGCAATTCCTCACATATTGGGCTCCTATTTGAGGATTGCCTTCGGCATAATTACGGAACAAATCTTGTGCTTTGTCATATGCCCCCTGCGCTTGCAATGCTTTGCCATAATTCAATAGCGTTTCTGCCCGCAACACCTGAATTTTCGATGCCTTTTCAAACCATCTCACCGCCTCATCCATTTCATTAATCATCAGATAGCTGGTCGCTAGCTTTACCATTAAATTGCCATCATTCGGATTTTTTTTCAACTCTTTCAGATAAGACGAGGAGGCTTTTTGGTAAGCGCTCAAATCAAATTCTTTATCTGCTTTCCCGACACCGGGTTGCGCTATCGAAACAAAAGTAAAAACTATAAAAAGGAGTAAGGTGATCAGTTTGCTCATGATGAAATTTCTCATTATACCCATAAATCGTAATTGGTAAATTATGCCGCAAGCGGTGTAAAAAAGTGATGATCCTTATATCCACGCCTGTGTGTTTGATTTTTCACCAAAAATTGACATCGGAAATCACCTCTTTATCTCACTTAAAGTATAATCAGGCAGATATTAGCCCATTACAAGGTATGTTTACTAAATTTGATTATAATGTCTAACCGTGCTTAGCCTGCCTTTTATTATAAAAATTGGGATTTTTAATAAATTTTTAATTCTGGACTTGTAGTAATCTCATAATAACCCCGTATAATCTATGAGACGACAGAAAAAGACAAAAGTAAGCAATCAAAAACGGACTTTTGTAATATTATCGAGGTATTTTTGATTGTCTTTAATATTAATATTATTCCTATGAAAAAAATATTATTCGCCATTCTCCTTCTAAAAGCGGTACTCATAAATGCACAACATGATAGTCCCATCATGCTAGGCACCCAAGATATTCGTTTTGTTGAACGTGTGGTGTTTCCTCAAGTCGATAATAAAACTCTTTTAGCAGAAGAATTGCTGCTCCGACAAACCAAAGATAGACCACCAAAATTTGCGAAAGCATTTCCTGTTCATATTAGTCCAGAAAAAGATGGCACTTGGGAACAAGTCAATGGCAGCGATATTTGGCGGCTTATTTTACATTCCCCAAATGCCAAATCGCTGAACCTCGGGTTTACGAAATTCTTTCTGCCTCATAACGCGACGATGATCATATATAGTCCGGATCGTAAAAATATCCTTGGCCCATTTACGGCCAAAGACAACGATGTACATGGTCAATTTTGGACACCGATTATTCCTACGGATGAGTTGGTTGTGGAAATCCAAATTCAAGAAGACAACAAAGCAGCATTGGCTATTGAATTGACAAAAGTGAACCATGATTTTGTCGGGTTTGGGCAAGGGTCTAATTCTGGATCGTGCAATTTGGATGTGGTTTGCAGTATGGTGGATGGCTGGGAGGAAGTTGACACCCATCGGGATATTATAAATTCTGTCGGGGTATATTCTATTGAAGGCGTATTTTCCTGTACGGGTGTTTTGATTAATAACACTACCGAAGATTGTACACCATATTTCCTTACGGCCAACCATTGCGGCCTCAGTAGTTTCAATGCCAGTACAGTGGTAGCCTATTGGAATTACCAAAACTCATTTTGCAGACAACCTTTCGACGGGCAAAGTGGTAGTCCCGGCGATGGTATCTTGAATACGGATAATGCAAATTCAGGGGCATTGCTCCGATCTAATTTTGCTGGTTCTGATTTTTGTCTGCTGGAATTTGATGATCCGGTCGCTAATGAGGTGAATCCATATATGGCCGGGTGGAATAGCAGTGCGGAGATTCCCCAAAGTGCCCTTACCATTCATCATCCTGGGACAGAAGAGAAAAGAATCAGTTTTGAAAATCATCCCTTATATGCGGGGAACTGGACATCGGATGAAGCCCCTATTCCTAATGGCAATCATTTGATTCTTCCCGATTGGGATGTTGGCACAACAGAAGGCGGCTCTTCGGGTGCACCGCTTTTTAATGCCAATCAACAGGTTGTCGGGCAACTTCATGGCGGTATAGCCGCTTGTGATAATAATAGTTATGATTCTTTTGGACGATTTTTCACTTCATGGACGGGTGGTAACACCCCAGCAAGTAGGTTATCGGATTGGTTAAACCCACAAGGTCTTTCCATAGAAAGTGTCTCTGGTAAAAATTGTGCGATTAATATTATCCCTAACAATGTATTGGTAGAAGCTTGTGCGGATCAAGTCGCGTTATTCTCCTTAACTGTTAGTGAAAGTTTTAGTCAAGATGTTACTTTGAATACTTTTGGATTGCCTCAGAATATGGAGGCTGTTTTTGAACCGAACCCAGTTGCCCCCGGGGAAACATCGACCCTAGTGCTCTCCAATTTTTCAAGTCTGAACCCCGACCTATATGGCATCACCATATTCGCTTCTGATGGCACACAACAGACGAACACTAATGTTTCCCTACAAATATATAACAATTCATTTTCAAATCCAGGAAATATAAACCCCACCAATGGAGCAAACAATGTAAACACACTACCAATTTTCTCTTGGGAAAATATACCGAATACTACTAGCTACAATTTTCAGATCGCTACAGATGAAAACTTTGCCAATATCCTAGAGACGATCACGGGAGTTGAAGAGAATAGTCTAACCCTAGCAAATGCCCTTGAGGCCGGAGCAAACTATTATTGGCGTATATCGCAAATCAATATCTGTGGTGAAGGGGACTGGTCTGATGCATATAGTTTTTCTACAGGGGCAATAATATGCTCTAATTTATCGGCCAATAATC
>JAHDGC010000531.1 GCA_020627865.1 Saprospiraceae bacterium
TTTGGACGGGCAATGGCAAACGGGTTGACCTAACTTCAATGGAAGTCAAGAATATTTTTAAAGCAAAAAGTAGTGAAGGGTTGGTCATCAAAGATAAGGAAGACATACTTTGGTTTGCAGAAAAAAATAAGCTTTATCAGTACGATGCTAAAAAAGATTTGTTAACGGAATTCCATGACCCAACAGAAACCTTATCTGATTTTGATATTACCTATTTGCTCAATGCGCAAAACGAAAAGCAATTTTGGATTGGTTCCAAGGCGAAGGGTATAGCCTTACTGGATAAAAAGGCAGGCATTGTTGAGCATTATCATAAAGACTCTTTAAGTGCAGTGCAATTGAGTCATAATAGGATACTTGCAATGTATGAAGGAGGAGATGGCATCTTATGGGTGGCAACTGCAAATGGCTTGAATAAATTAAACTTTAAAGCTAATGAAAACAAGGTGTATACATCGGAAAATGGTTTGCCCAATAATTTTATCAATGGCTTACTGCCGGAAGGGGATAGCTGTATCTGGGTGAGTACCGATAATGGCCTTTCCCGTTTTGATATTAAAAAAGAAACGTTTAATAATTTTACAACAGAAGATGGCTTGACCAAAAATGAGTTCAACCGCATGTCTTTTTTCAGGGCAAAAGATGGGCGAATGTATTTCGGTGGCTTGAATGGGATCAATGCTTTTTACCCCAATCCTAAGTTTTTAAATCGAAAGTTTAACCGAGCGGATAAAATCCTGTTAACTTCGTTTTCTAAACTAGATGGTTTATTTGACAGTATCGTCACTCGTAGGGTAGGGTTGTCTGAAGAACAACCGATTGAGTTAAATCATCGGGATCGGTTTTTCACTTTTCGTTTTGCCTTAGCCAATTACAACAATCCACAAAAAAATATTTACAGCTACAAATTGGATGGATATGAAACGGAATGGTCGGTGCCTGGAACATTGGGGGAGGCTCGTTATAACAATATTCCTGCGGGTAAATATACTTTTCGGGTGCGGTCTGCTTCCAGCAACGGCAACTGGAGCGAGGATCAATTAAGCGTTCCCGTTCAAATTAAAGAAGCCTTTTTTAAAAGTTGGTGGTTTATTGCCCTTTGTTTCTTAGCCATTACTTTGCTGCTATATTTTGTGCAACAATATCGAATTAGAAATATACATAAAAGGCAACTTGAGCTGGAAGAAATTGTAGCCAAAAGGACGCATGATCTTAAAATGGAAAAGAAAAAATCGGAAGATTTATTGATGAATATTTTGCCCGAAGAAACTGCAAAAGAATTGATGCTCCGGGGAAAGGCAGAGGCCAAACATCACGAACTGGTTTCCGTCCTCTTTACTGATTTTAAAGATTTTTCCAAACTGGCCGAACGGATGACACCGGAAGAACTCGTTACCGAAATTGATTTTTGCTTCAAAGCCTTTGATGAAATCATGGATATTTACGGCCTCGAAAAGATCAAAACCATCGGAGATGCCTATATGTGTGCCAGCGGCATTCCGGTCAGCAATCCCATGCATGCTTTTAATATTGTCAGTGCCGCCCTAGAGATTCAAACCTTCATGGCCGCCATGAAAGCTGACCGCAAAAAACACGGGGAGCCTTTCTTCGAAGCCCGCCTCGGTATCCATACCGGAAGCGTGATTGCCGGCATCGTCGGGGTCAAAAAATTTGCATACGACATCTGGGGGGAGACGGTCAATATTGCCTCCCGAATGGAAAGTGCCGGTCAAGTCGGAAAGGTCAATATTTCGCAATCGACATACGAGTTGGTCAAGGATGAATTCCACTGTAAACATAGGGGTAAGGTAGCCATAAAACACAAAGGAGAAATTGATATGTATTTTGTAGAAAGCCCCAAGGTTTGAGATCGCTGCGCTGTGAGAGTAGAGACCGCTTTGCTTTCAGAGGTCAGGCTCGCCAAATCGTTTGCTTGGGATGCTGCTAGATAAAATATGCTTTTGCTTTTGCCAAGCAAAAAATACAATGCTTTTTTATTTCTATCCCCAAACATCACACCCACTATCCAGTCTGCCCTCTGACAGTGAGCGCAGCGAATGGTCTAAAAGAGGGGTAATACGAAAATCTAACATGTAGTTATAAAAAAAATATGTAAATTTGCCCTCAATATTCAAAACTGTAAATAAAATTGGTTCTCAGACAAAAATCGTGACGAATAGAGGTCAATAGAATATTGACCGATAAAAAATCAAAGAATCAGGTTGATCAAAAAAATCACAGTTCAGACTTTCACGGAATTTGTCAAAGATCCGAAGCGATAAATAAAATTTTACCAAAAAATGAGTCCTGTAAGCCTGCCTGACAAGTTCACGCAGGCAGGGACGACATATCTTTGCCAGAGATGCAAATCTCTGGAACATTTTATCATCAAAAAAATAAAAATCTAAAATGGGATTATTTTCATTTCTCAAAAACGCAGGAGCCAAAATTTTCAAGAAAAAAGCCGTAGAAGCTGCTCCCACAGAAGCAGCCGCAGAAGCCGTTGCCCCTGAAATCTCAAAAATCCAAGCCCTAGAAGGGGAGCTTAGCCGCCTAGGTATTCCCGTTAGCAACCTATCCCTAGACATCTCCGAACAAATAACCGTCAGCGGAGAAACCCCAACGAATGCCGACAGAGAAAAAATCATCCTTGCCCTTGGCAATATCGAAGGTGTAGGCTGTGTGGATGATCGCCTCGCGGTAACCAACCCGGAACCAGAAGCCACCTTCTACACCGTAAAAAAAGGCGACTCCCTCTCCCTCATTTCCAAAGCTCAATACGGAGACCCTATGAAATACAATGCCATCTTTGAAGCCAATAAACCGATGCTGGAACACCCCGATAAAATTTATCCCGGCCAGGTGTTACGCATTCCTCCATTAGCATAAGAATATATAAAACAACCATTAAAAAAAATCTAACCAGTACCCAAACTGGTTAGATTTTATTTTAATTTTTAGTTGCATATCCCAAACTCACCACCACATTTTTGACCGCCACCACCAACTAAGCAGTAGTAAACGCCCACCCCCAGAATTAACCACTTTCCCTTCCCCAAGCTGCCCCACTGCATCGTCTGACTTCTGACAGTAAGCGCCAGCGCACGGTCTAAAATCTAAAAGTAAGCGCCAGCGCCCGATCTAAAATCTAAAAGTAAGCGCAGCGCCCGATCTAAAATCTAAAAGTAAGCGCCAGCGCCCGATCTAAAATCTAAAAGTAAGCGCAGCGCCCGATCTAACATCTAAAAGTAAGCGATAGCGCCCGATCTAACATCTAAAAGTAAGCGCCAGCGCACGGTCTAAAATCTAAATCAAACATTCGCCCGCTTCACCTCCGGCTCATTCGGCAACGGCAACCGCACCGCAGTCGCATTACTCCAAGGGCTCTCCCCTAAAGAATTCTTCGCCGCCATCTGCACATACACAATCACCCCCGCCGTAACATCATGCAACAAAAGCTTCGCCCGTGTCCCCTCATTCGTCCACTGCCAATTCACCCGATCCGTAGAAGCCCGCACCTTATAAATCCGCGCATTCCGATCCGCCTTACAAGTCACCTGAATCGTCTGCGGCTGGCTCGTAATAAAAGCCTCCACGTTCTCCGGACTCGTAGGGATAACCCGCCGCTCCGGCGTAATACTGTTCAACGCAAAACCAGAACTCGCCAACAACTCCCGATTATTCCGCGCCACACTCATCACCGCATACCCCAGCGACTCCGTAACCAAAATCAAGGCTTTCCGCTTCTGATTTTTAGCCTCAACATTGATAAGATTCCGAGAATTCTCATGCGGAATCGCATTCCTAAATTCATCAAGCCGCTCATTATGCTCCTCCACCAAATCCACCAACGTCGGAAAATGAGCATTCCCTGTCATACCTTCCTTAACACTATTCCCATGTGCAATCAACTGCGTATCACTAAGCTTGTTCATAGCGATCAATACCTTATTTTTCATAAAACAAACATTAAAAAATGAAACGGGAATATCCCCTAAACAATGCAATTGCATGAGTTTGTAATCGCATCATTTTTACTTTTCCAGCAAACAATTCCCATGCCAGCCCGTATGCTTTTTGTAGTATTAATAACAAAATAAATACAAAAAAATCCAAATGCGGAATCATCCCCTTCAAGGAAAATTCCTAGGATTCTCCTTGCATTATAGTGAACCATATCCTGCTCAAAAAAAGCAAAAATTTTTTCACAAAAAATATAACTCCCCAAAAATAAACCCCGTTCTCTTTCCTGAAAAAGCCGTTTTCTATTCCATAATAACCATTTTCTCTTTTGCAAATCCCATTCTCCATTCGGCAAAAGCCATCCTTCGTCCGGTAAAACCTATTCCCTTTTAGGGGAAACCCCCTTTTCCATCAAGCAAACCCCTTTTCCTTTTTGGTAAAAGCCATTCCCCATTTGACAGCATCTCTTTTCCGTTTAGCAAAATCCCTTTTCTATTTGAGAGCACTTATTCCTTTTTTTGTGAGTCCCATCTGCTATTCAGTAGACAATGCTCTCTTTTGAGTAAAAGCTGTTCCTTATTCGATTAAGCCAATTACCCGTTTAGCCAGCTGCTTCCTCCTATCGATCAAGCCGAAATCAAGTAAATCCTTTAATCTTGAAAATCAAGGTTCAGACAATTAAAAAAAGTGCATCAACCACTAAAAAATAATATACATAAACAACACACCAAAAAGCAAATACCCCAAATAATCCCCAATCCATTCCCCACCACAAACTGATAAAAATATGAAACCTCCCAAAAAATAAGTTTGCATCCTATTTTTCCGAATGTTACCTTTACCCTTTGCGATTATCATCCATAAATAGATACAAAAAGCCCATGCAAAGGGAAAATCTCACTGGTAAGAACAGGGTATCATCCCCCTCAGAAAAGAGGGGGCGTTAGCCGAGAAAAAGCAAGGATTGTTATCTTTAATGCACCTAATTTGTCAAACACCCAATTAATATTTACTATTTTTGTTTGATACTATTTTGACTTACCCCATCAAAGCTAACCATTAACTTCAAGCTAATGCTTAGCTTTGATACGCAACTCATTCTCATAACAATGATTAAACATAACCAATAAATCACATAATCAGCAGTTTGCCCAAACACCAGGTTCCCCTTTGGGGCTGCCTACCTGTAAAAACAGGCAGGGTCAGGGGCGCGGCAGACCACAAATCTAATTAAAATGAAAAAGAACACTTTAACAAAAATCCTCCCCATTTTTCTTTTTTGCATGAGTTTATGCTTTTCTACAAAACTTTTAGCACAAGATGAAGTTATGGTAGGTGATGAAAATCATGGAGTTATTATAAAAGGAGGTAGTAATCCGTCTATCATTGTAAAAAATTCAAATAATAATGACTCTCCCAATATCATAATACCTCCAGGAACAGAACCAATTATTATGGAGCCTTTAGATGAGGTAGGCAAGTTCTATTTCGACCAAGACATCCAAACCCTAAGACAATGGGACGGCCAAAAATGGCTAAGAGTCGGAGCAGACATCATGACACAAACACAATTCGATGCCCTCACAGTTAAACTCCAAGGCTTTACTCCTGTTGAGCAGCTGCAATATGAAGGCATGCAAATCTTCGATCAAGGTACGCAGGCTATGCAACAGTGGGATGGTACACAAT
>JAHDGC010000532.1 GCA_020627865.1 Saprospiraceae bacterium
ATTCTATATCCATATCTTTTTTGTAAAATCAAATCTCTAACCATGCGAATATTCACCACACTCATTTTTTGTCTCTTATTTTTCTCAATCTCTGCCCAGCAAGCTATTTATATGGCTCCCTATGGTGACGATGCCAACTCCGGAGCTTGCGATGAACCCTTGGCAACTCTCCAGGCGGCAGTAGATAAGTCACGTACTACAGGCATTGATACGATTTGGATATATGGAGGTCGCTATTTCTTTGATCAAACCGTCAACCTCGACGCACAGGATAATGGCCTGCTGATTAGCGGGTACGAAAATGAAAAAGTTATCTTCGATGGTGCAAAATCCATCAACCCTGCAGGCTTTGCGCCCGTAACGGATAATCTCGGCGGACGCATCAAAAATGAAGTGGTCAACAACTTGTACGTTTCTGCCATCAATGATCTGGAACTTAGGGAAATCCTCAACAACACGAGGACTCGACTTTCCTTCGACGATCGGGCCATTTCTATTTCCCGTTATCCCAATGTTGGTAATACCGTTTTTGTCAACAGTGATGTCATTAGCAACATCGAAACCGTCGGAGCAAATGGAAGCCATATAGACCCTAAAGGCTATGCCTTTCGATTACCGACCGAATTTGCCATCAACAGTGCAGCTTGGGAAGCAGACATTCAACGGCATCAAAAAGCCGAAGTGGCAGGTTATACCTCTGCTGTATGGCTCAAGGAAACTAGTCCATTGGCCACCGCGACCTATAATAGCAACTATTTCCGAACCACAAATGGCACCAGATATGGAATCGTAAGCAACAACTTTATCAAAAGGGTTTATTTTAGCAATATTCTATATGAATTGGATGAACCGGGAGAATGGTTCTACGATGAGATTGACCACAAACTTTATCTTTATCCAACCTCAGCGGATATTAACAACGGATCAAAGATTTCGATATGGGATGGGCCTGCGTTTATCAATGTCAGTGGCGGCAGTAATATTCGTATTGAAAAATTTAAAGTGCAACATGTCGGGGTTACCTCCAATGGTGATGGGATCATTAATATAGATGCCAATTGTAATGATGTCCGGATAGCAGGAATCGTTGCTCAAAATATAAATACAGTCAGCTTCAACATTTGGGGTGGTACCAATAATGGGATTTTAAGTTGCGACATCATCGACTCTGGTGGTTGCCGTTTGTATGGCGGTTCTTATACGAGCAACTCCGTTACACATGGCAACAACTACATGGAAAATTGCCACTATACCATGCTTTATGCCAAAGATTTTTATGGAAAATTCGTTGGCATTGCAGGAGCGGGAAATATCCTCCGAAATAACCTGTGTCATAATACCAATGGACAACCCCTTACCTTTTCCGGAGTAGATCACCTGATCGAACGAAATGAATTCTTCAACACTGGGGTAGAGGAAGGCGACGGTGGAGCAATGTACACCGGAAACGCCATGTGGAGTTTTGGCAATGTCTTGCAACACAATTTTTACCATCACATGATGACTGTAATCGGCCTAAACATTGGACGAGCAAGTATTTTTAGTGATGATTTTGATGCCGGAGAATCCGTGTTAGAAAATGTATTCTACAGGGCGGGGTATGGCTCCAAAATGAATCAAGGTGGCGGGCACAATGTCGAACGGAATATCATGATGGGGTGCCGTTATGGTATTTGGAATTATTACCGTGATGCGAATGGCCCCGAGGTAATCCAGTTATACAACGATCAAATGGCATATGTTGACAATGATCCAACTAATCCTATCAAGGCGAATTATATTGGTCGAGCATTAGGAGCGGTTGGGATAGATGGCTGGGAAACGGGTTTGACCTCCCTCAACTGGATTGATCGCCTCGATCCTTGGTGGATGAATCGTTATCCCAAATTTGGCATCTTGATGAATGGGTATTTTGACAACAAAAAAAGCTTACCTTACGCTACAGAATTTAATGACAATTTTTTCTACGATAATACTTATGATATTGTCAGCCATCCAACGATTGTCCCCATGCAGGGAAATCAGTCCATCAGCTTGAGTGCTTTCACCGATCCGGCTACGCTTGATTTTAGCTACAGTGGTAACCAACCCGCCAATGCACCTAACATTCCTTTTTCGGGCATTGGTTTATACCTCGATGGCTTCCGTTGTGCCGTTCCAGATAAAGCCGTTTACCGTAAGGCCGTAAAAGACTATTTCCAAAATCGCGTCGTGTATGGTGAACCGCTGAATTACAGCACGATGAATGATCTGACCTATTTCAACTCTGGCTTGTCGGTACTGTCCACAGTGCCATGTGCGGATATTGTTGAAAGTATGCCTGAATCAACTGCTTACTATTTCGATTTGGGTACAGAAACTTCTATCGTATGGCCAGATTATTTACAACTTACTAATACAACCAATGAAATCAACTACGGTTGGCTAAACCCTAACAATCTCAACTCAGTGGATCGGGGCACCGGTGGCGGAGCCAATAATCTTAACCGAGACCTCATCTATTCCGATCAACCCAATACTTTTGAGGCAAAAGTAGAAAATGGCAACTGGCGTGTACTTATTACTTTCGGGGATGCATATTTTCATGACAATATGCAGGTGAAAGCAGAAGGGGAAGTCGCTTTGACCAGTGTAGATAATGTTCCAAATGTCTACTTCAATGAAATATTTTATGTGCATGTCAACGATGGGAAACTGACTTTGGAGTTTTCTGATCAAGGAGGAACAGGTGCTACTTGGGCTGCAACCCGTATCATCCTAACTCGCTCTGATGATCCACTCACCTGTTCTACGGATTGTAATGGCAATATTTTAGATACGGATAACGATGGCGTTTGTGATGTCAATGATATTTGCCCCGGTGGAGATGATTCCATAGACAATGATGGAGATGGTATCCCTGATTTTTGCGATGATTGTACAATTGGTTTCCCTTGCGATGATGGCGACCCTTGCACCAGTAATGATACCTATGACAACAACTGTAATTGCACTGGACAATTTGATGATATGGACGGTGACGGCCTTTGTGATTTTCTAGATGTAACCAATGGGAATTGCACTTTGGGTGCAACATGTACCAGTGGCGATCCTTGCAATAATTATGCTTATAGTACTTACGATGCAAACTGCAACTGTATCGTAGATTTTGGTTTTGTGCCTATGGCAGGAGCAGGTATAGATATAGGGTCGGGAGGTGGTCAACATTATCTCATCGGCACCAACAACCACGTTTATCAATTGAATGATTGCACCGAAAACTGGGATAAAATCGCAAGCACGCCACTAGCAGCGAGAATAGACGTAGATGGCAACGGCATCCCTTGGATCATTGCGACCGACAACACAATACATCGCTGGGATGGGACAGCCTTTGTGCAAATGCCCGGTACCGGAATTGACATTGGTATCAACGGTGTTCATGTCGGCATCATCGGTACAGATGCTAATATTTATTATTGGACAAATGATAATTGGGCAGGCTTGCCATACAGCCATGCCCCTATGTCGCGGATTGATATGACAAGCTCTGGAGTAGCCAGAACCGTCGGAGAAGATGGTCTCAACTACTGGGATCAAGGAAACGGTGCTTTTGCAAAGGGAGCATTTATCGGAATAGATGTCAGCATTCCAGAGGGTACAGGCGATCATCATGTGCTTTCTGAGGATGGTTTGGTGCATCGCTATGCTGGCGGTGGTTTATATGCGCTCATCGGTGGCCATACGGGAATAAACTTCAGTATTGGAACAAACTACGACATCTGGATTGTCCGGCAAGATAATTCCGTGCTTCGAAAACGCGATTGTTCTGAAGCAGTCATCATCGGATCATCTTGTGATGATGGTAATATGTGCACGATCAATGATGTTTACCTCGATAACTGTGGTGCCTGCCAGGGAGAAGAGCCTTTCGTAACAAAAACAGGAACAGCCATCGACATTGGTTCTGGTGGTGGCGAAACATACATAATTGGAGCAGACAACCATACCTATCATTGGGATTATTGTACGGAAACATGGACAGAGATTGCAAGCTCCCCAAATGCACTGCGCATCGATGTAGATGGCAACGGCAACCCCTGGATTATTGCGACTGACAACACAATCCACCAATGGGACGGCAATGCCTTTGTCCAAATCTCAGGTGCCGGAATTGACATTGGCATCAATAACACCCATATTGGCATCATCGGAACAGATGCGAAAATTTATTATTGGATAAACAGTGTTTGGACAAGCTTGCCTTATGACCACGCTCCCATGACGCGGATTGATATGACGAATATTGGACAAGCCCGAACCGTCGGGGAAGATGGCCTCAATTATTGGGATCAGGGAAATGGTGTTTTTGCAAAAGGCTCATTTATAGGTATCGACGTAAGTGTCCCAGAAGATGACCAAGTTCACTATGTGCTTTCTACAGATGGTGTAATGCACAAATATGTAGGAGCCGGTGTATACGATGTTATAGGCGGAAGCCAAGGAACGAATTTTTCGATTGGTGCTGATCTAGATTTTTGGATTGTGCAACAAGGTAATACCATTTTGCGGCAAGCAGATTGTTCTGTTGATCCCATTATGGGAACTGCTTGCGATGATGGCGATCCTTGTACGATAAACGATATTTATATTGACAATTGCAATTGCAGAGGAGAACTGGCCTTTGAATCGACTACTGGCTTGGCCTTTGACATCGGCTCCGGAGGTGGCGAAACTTATGTGATTGGGATTAATAACCACACCTATCAATGGGATGAATGTGCGGCAACATGGAACAAGATTGCGACCACACCACTTGCCCAACGCATTGATGTCGATGGCAACGGTATTCCTTGGATCATCGCTACAGATAACAGCATTCATCGTTGGGATGGTAATGCATTTACTCAAATTTCAGGCACTGGAATTGACATTGGCATCAATAATTCCCATATTGGCATCATAGGGATAGATGCGAAAATTTATTATCGGGAAAATAATGCTTGGACAAGCTTGCCTTATGCCCACGCTCCCATGACACGGATTGATATGACCAGTATTGGACAAGCTCGAACTGTCGGCGAAGATGGTCTCAATTATTGGGATCAAGGGAATGGCGTTTTTGCTAAAGGCTCATTTGTAGGCATAGATGTTAGTGTTCCGGAAGGTATGGGCGATCATCATGTGCTTTCCGAAAATGGGATCGTTTACAAGTATGTAGGTGGCGGTGTATACGATTTTATCGGAGGGAATCAAGGAACAAATTTTTCCATTGGATCGGATTCTGAAATTTGGGTATTGCAACAAGGGAATACCATACAGCGCAGTGTAGATTGTTTGGGAACTGCTGATCCTTACGAATGTACTTGCACTGAGGATTACCTGATTTTTGATGTGAACTTTATGGCATCAGGTCTTTATCAAGCTATACAAACCGTTACGGGTGTAAATACTGTTATAAATGGAACTGTTGTTGATTACAAAGCAGGCAATTTTATTTTGTTGAACAATGAATTTGAGGTCGAATTGGGTGCTGAGTTCTCTGCGAAGATTGAGGCTTGTTCCAATGCTATTTCATCTGAAGAGGAAGGGCAATGATTGTATGCTGCAAAAAGTAAATTTCACAATCATGCGAGTTCCATAGGAACGGCATATCCTTGCCCTGTCTGCGTG
>JAHDGC010000533.1 GCA_020627865.1 Saprospiraceae bacterium
CATGACCAAATAGATGAGCCGGATTATCTGGATTTAAATTCAGATAATGACCTCGCCAATGATGTAGATGAAGCTTGGGATGGAACAGATGGCGATGATCTTTCTGACATTACTGGTTGCGGTACTGCGGATATAGATAACGATGGTTTACTGGATTGCTATGATAGCAACACGGCAAATCCTTCTGTCATTATGTATAATAATCCGCCCGATGATGATGGCGGTTTTGATGCAGTAACTTCTACCGGAGCGGCTAGTGCTAACATTTCAGGCACGTTTCCGAATAACGGAGCGCAAGGGCAAACAGCCGCGGAACCGGATTGGAGAGACACGGCTCCGGATGCGGATAATGACGGTATTCCGGATGATATTGATCTCGACGATGATAATGATGGTTTATCGGATATTCAAGAAGGTGGCGATGATGCGGATATGGATGGCGATGGTGTGCCCAACCGGCTTGACCTCGATAGTGACAATGATGGCCTTGCGGATATTGTGGAAGCCAATCCAACTGATCTTGATGGCAATGGTGTGGCAGATGTAGACGAAGATGGTGATGGAAGAGTTGCGGCCATTGATAATATGGGTGACTTGACCAATGATGCCGATAATAACGGTTGGGACAATACCTATGATAATGTCGGCTCGACCGGTACGCCAGTGACTCCATTGAACACAGATAACACGGGTAATCCGGATTATCTCGACATTGATGCCGATGATGATGGTATCGTGGATGTGATCGAATGGCAAACGACTGCCGATTATATTGCTCCAACAGGTTCCTGGGGATTGGATGGCTGGGATGATGCGCTAGATGGTATCGCTGTCCTTACGGATACGGATGGTGATGGCGTGCCAGATTACCTTGATCTGAACAGTGATGCTGATGCAGAAGATGATACCATTGAAGCTTATGATCTGGATGATGATGGCCTTGCGGATACCGTCGGTGGGGTAGATGACCTCGACGGAGATGGTTTGTTGGACGGGTTCGATTTAATTCACATGGTTTCTTTCCCTGCTAGTAATCCGGATAATGTTGGCCAAACGGCTACTGATCCATTCCCGAATGATGATGTTGGCGATCAATCTGCATTGGAACCGGATTGGCGGGATGTGCCTGCCTTGCCGGATAACGATAACGATGGCATTCCGGATATAGTTGACTTGGATGATGATAATGATGGCCTTTCTGATTTTCAAGAAGGTGGCGATACGGCTGACCAAGATGGTGATGGTATCCCGAACCGTTTTGATTTGGATAGTGATAACGATGGCCTTGCCGATATTGTAGAAGCTAACCCGACGGATAGTGATGGAAACAATGTGGCCGATATTGATGAAGATGGCGACGGCATGGTGGCTGGCCTTAATCCGGATGGTACCTTGATCAATGATGCGGATAATGATGGTTGGGAAGATATTTATGACAATGCCGGAGGAACGATTACCAATGGTATTCCGATTATGCCGGATAACACCGATAGCAATGGCCTGCCCGATTACCTCGATATTGATGCGGATGATGATGGTATCGTAGACGTGATCGAATGGCAACCCACTGCGGGTTATATTCCGCCTTCAGGTGTCTGGGGTGAGGATGGTTGGGATGATGCGCTTGCCGGAATTACCGTGTTGACGCATACGGATGGAGATGGTATTCCGGACTGGCAAGACATCAACAGTGATAATGATGGTCGTGTTGATGTACTGGAAGCCTATGATGTGGATAATGATGGCGATCAGGATGTTTTCTCCAATGGGGCGGATTCAGATGGTGATGGTTTGCTTGATGGTTTTGACCTCGTTGATATTGTTGGTAATCCAGCAACAAATCCAGATAATGGCGGGCAAGTTGCGGATGATCCTTTCCCGAATGATGATCTGAATAATACTTCCGATCTCGAACCCGATTGGAGGGATGTCGAAGGGCCTTTGGATTCGGATGGCGATGGTATTTCTGATAAAGATGATTTTGATGATGACAATGATGGCCTTTCTGATTTCCAAGAAGGTGGCTCTGCTTTGGATTCGGATGGTGACGGCATTCCAAACCGGCTGGATTTGGATAGCGACAACGATGGGATTCCAGATATCGTAGAGGCTTTCCCGCTGGATGCAGATATGAACGGTGTGGCAGATATTGATGAGGACGGAGATGGCTTGGTGGAACTATTGCCAGATGGTGGTCTTGCCAATGATGCCGATAACAATGGTTGGGATAACACTTATGATAATATAGGGGCAAACGGAACGCCACTTTCGCCTCTGAATACCGATGGAACAGGTGCTCCAGATTTTCTGGATATTGATGCGGATGATGATGGTATCGTGGATGTGATCGAATGGCAAATGACCATAGGATACATTGCGCCTACAGGGAATTGGGGGGCAGATGGCTGGGATGATGCCCTTTATGGTATCATCAATTTGACAGATACGGATGGGGATAATGTGCCGGATTATCGTGACTTGGATAGTGATGGCGATGGCGAAGATGATGCCATTGAGGCTTATGATACGAATGATGATGGTGTTGCAGATTTGGTTGGTGATGGGACGGATTTTGACAACGATGGTTTGTTGGGCGGATACGATTTGGTCTTGCTATTTATATCCCCTGCTGCGAATCCGAATAACTTCGGACAAACGGCCACCAGTCCATTCCCGAATGATGATGCTGGAGATCAGTCTGACGATGAGCCGGATTGGAGGGATATTCCTCAAACGGGGGTATGCCTTACGGCCAAAACTTTCTTACAAGGGGCATTGCTCGATCCTTCAGGTGGCCTGATGTATAATGCGGATGGCTTGATGCGAGATGATCTCAGGGCAGCGGGCTTTATACCGCTTACGGAACCGTATACGGCTGCCGGAACAAACTTCGTCGGTGGCGGTGGCGAAACCGTAGATGCAACGGTCTTCGATGTTACCGGAACGGATGCGATTGTAGATTGGGTTGTGCTCGAACTTCGGGATGCGAATGATCCAACGGCGATAGTGGCTTCTCGCGCTGCTTTAATCCAACGGGATGGGGACATTGTTGATTTGGACGGTGTATCTTCCGTGATCTTTACGGGTGTAATAAATGATAGCTATTACGTTGTGGTCAATCACAGGAATCACCTTGGTGCGATGACTGCCACACCGATTGCCTTAACGGCCGCTTGTAAGGTGGTAGATTTTACAACAATGACCGCCGCTGATTTGTGGCATGATCCTGCGGGTGCCATTAATTATGATGGTTTAGAACTTTCTACCCTGAATGATGTCAATGCCTTGTGGTTTGGAGATTGTAACCGAGATGGTCGGGTGAAGTATGAAGCACCTGCCGATGACCAGTCCAGTATCTTGATTGATGTATTGCTGTATCCAACCAATGTCACTTTCCAAAGTGGATTTGATTTTGCCTTCGGCTACTATCAGGGCGATGTGGATATGAGTGGTAAAGTAAAGTATGAATCTCCAAAGGACGATCAGTCCTTGATTCTGCTTCAAATTCTATTGTATGATCCGAATACCTCTTTCCAATCTGCTTATGGATTGATGTATGAACAAATTGCGAAGTAATTGCTAGATGTTAGACATTAGATTGTTAGATATTAGACGCTAGATTTTAGACCGTCTAATATCTAACATCTAAGAGCGAAGCGATCTAAAATCTAAATAGCTAAAAGAATGAAAAATAAATTGATAAATATAATATCCAACACTTTCGTGCTAACGATGCTCTTCCATTTGGCGCAAGCCCAAACCATTGCATATGAAATCGTTTATGATACCAATGATTGTCACTACGAAGCATATGCCCATGTTAAAGACGGCACGAGAATCTTCCCGACTACCATTCCGTTTCCTTCTGCTTTCTCTATTGTTGTTCCGGCAACGGTAGCGGATGCTCCCATTACGGTTACAGAAAGTTTAAATCCACCTCATTTAGAGTGGATCAATTCAAGTAGTGTCTACCAACCGGAAGTAGATCCACAACATGATTTTCACGCATTCTCCATTACTGGAGGTTCTGCGATGAATGCCTTTCCAAAGTTGGAGGCAGGAACCAGTATCCATTTGTTTTCTTTTGAAGTACCGGAACAAATTTGCGAGGAAGGCGTCCGGCTCTATCGGAATGGCGAAGATCCAAACTCAGGAGAAGCCGGTATGAAAAAAATTGACTTTACCCAATCTTTTAAGGTATTCCCAAACATAGATTTATACCAGACAAATAACGAAGATATTGCAACGGATGCTCCTGTTTTGGAGCCTGTTGTGAGTTGCACCCCGGCGGACATCTCTTTGATGGCTAATGCTCGCCCGAGTTGTTTCAATCTATCGTTTGAGTGGTCAGGGCCGGGGGCATTTTTTTCAACCGAAGAAAATATTGTGATTCCAATCTCCGAAAATCCGGCGTCACAAATGGGACTGTATACCTTGACGGTTACCGATGAAAATGCTTGTTCGGTGATGCGAACTATTGAAATTTCCGAAATCAATTGCTTCTCTGCCCTTCCGGTAAAATTGTTGACTTTTGATGGCAAGCCAATGGCGGATCATAACTTGTTATCTTGGACGACAGAAAGGGCGCTTGAAAACCTTTACTTCGAGGTAGAGCGTTCTAAAGGTGGGATCCATTTCGAGTCTATTACAAAAGTGGATGGCAAAACTGATGATACGGAGGTTAATTCCTATACGGCAAAAGACGAGGAACCCTTTGCCCTAACGTATTACCGTTTGAAACAAGTTGATGTGGATGGGGTGGTTTCTTTTTCTCCAGTGATTCAAGTTACCAGAAAGGAAGCAGCTTTATATATCCTTGATGTATATCCGAATCCCGTGATTGATTTGTTGAATCTTGTTTACGAAGCACCAGAAGAGGGTACAAACCAGATACTCATCACGGATGTTTCCGGCAAGGTCTTGCATGCAGAACAAGTAAGGCATAGAGCAGGCATTAATAAGTATACTTTTGATACCACGAGCTTGACTGCCGGTGTATACTTTGTTAAAATCCTCAACGATCATAATGAAATTACACAGAAATTTATGGTAGAAAACCGATAAAGATTAGGACTTGTATTTTATAGCATCTATTGTGAATTATGTTTTGCATTAGGTGCTTTTTTATGGCAATCCAAGAATCACATAGATCATAGCCCAGACCTCCACGAAAAAAAAACTCCAAATCTCATAAACAGGATTTGGAGTTTTTTACTTTCAACAAAAATCTAAGTATTATTCAAAAAATAAAATCGACATGTAATATTGCCAACCATTAAGTCATTAAAAAAGAAACAACAAGTTGTTTTCTGAATTTTCTGAATTTCTTAATGGTTTAAGGAAACCACTGTTAATTTCGCTGTTTAGTATAAATGTCGAAATAGTTTTTTAAACGTTACTAAGCAGGCTTAAACATCGCTGATTTTCTGAATTTTTTAGCCAGCAAATAATAGAACATGGCTCTGTACTTGTTTCTGTTAGACTTACCAAACTGTCCAATAACATGTTGGATGCCTTCATCCAATTTAGGCGTGTCTTGCCGTTCCAATTTTTTAATCAGAAAGTTCTTTTTTACACGCTCCAACTCTTTTGGATCAGCAGATGATACCTTTGCTGCGTCAGACTTATAGATGGTTGGACC
>JAHDGC010000534.1 GCA_020627865.1 Saprospiraceae bacterium
TAATATATAGTAATGAAAATGAATTGTTTGTTTTCAGGGAGAGAATAGTATGTTCCGGATACATTTTGTTGGAATTTAGGGCGACTTTGTATATTCAAAGTTATATATGCGTTGCCTTGGTCTTTATAATTAATAAGTTGTCTCCAACTTAGGCTGCATTGCTATGCCTTTTTCGGAACAATGTTTAATTGCTTTTATTTTTTAATCCACCAAGTTAAACCTATTTACAAGATGAAAAATTCCCAAATTAAAAACAATGTTAACTTCTTCGGAGCTAACCAACTGGGCAAGGAAATGATTTCAAAAATCAAGGGAGGAAGTGAAGCTACTATTACGACTGTCATCATCGACGAGTATGGAAATGAAATTATTATCACGGAAGAGATATATGTTCCATGAAATTTTTGTGATGCTTAATATAAAGACTCTTCTTAAAATGTAGGGTTTTATATTGAAAGAAATGGAGCGTATGAAATGTTGATTTTAACTAGGAATAACTTGTAGTAATTTAAATTACGAGTTTTATGTACGCGAGAAAAGAGAAGAGATAATCAATGTATTGTCTCTTCTCTTTAGTAGAATATAGGTTGATTCTCTTTTTGAAAGTATAATGTTATGTTTGCTGTATTTTTTCGAGTATCCATGTTTTTGAAAGTAGGTTTTTTTTCTTTTCCACTAGCTTCAAAAGATCTTCTTTTGTTTTATTTCCATTAATTAATGCAAGGCAGATAGAACAAAAATTCCTGTACCTTATCGACTGGTGCTGTGCCACTTTTCTATTGGTCAAGAAGGCCCGCATAGCCTTAATTTCCAGTTCTATGGTTTCATCATAATTCGAATCCGGATCCGAGTTTGTATTTTTGTTAATCATTGATAATTCGTAATGGGTCTGAATGGATAGGGGGCGAATCCGTAGATCATAGTTCAATGACCTGTTTGTAAAAGTTCGTACTATATTTAATGTTTTGTCATATTGCTTTTCATAAAAGGCCAGGAGCGCTTCAGCATAAGTTAAGGCATCTGTTCGCTGAGATTGCTCAAGAGTATCCTTATACTTTTCTATAAAATTTTTTGTCCACTTGATTTTGTGGCATGTTAATGCTGTTGATATAACATTACAGAAAGCAACATCTCCGAGCATATTGTTATCTATGAATAGGTTTAATTCATCTCGCTTTTTATATAAAGAAAATAACTCGTTTTGATAGCTAACATTCCCCTGGGTCAATTTCGTAATGACATGATTATTCAATGCTGTAAGCATCATCAATTGGTGTGTTTTTGACAACGACTCTCCGTGATTGGTAAAGGTAGTTCTTAGTTGGGCGTAATTGTCTTCAGTAGGGTCTTCCCGAAGTTTGACCAGCTGGAGATAAAAGTAAAACATCGCGTCCGAAGACTCAAATGCAGTATGCCCATGCTCTTCTATCGCCTCGAAGAACCTAATCTCATAATGCATATTGTAAATCTTCCGTCGATTTATCAATTCTGCACTATAAAACATCTTTAACGTAAAATAAAAACGGTCTAGGTTCTCCATACAGGAAACAATCCTCGTTTGTGCTGCTTCCGAAGCTATTCTAACCATATTGTTATGCTCATATAGCTCTTGGTTAACCTGCATGATGTCGAGATAATCTTCTGCCGTTTTATTTTTTTTGCTGGCATATTCCTCCAATTGTGACTCCGATTTTTGGATGAAACGATTTTTATAATTTCGTTTTAGATATCCCTTTCTTGTAAAGGCCGATTTTAGCTTCGAATTCCTCTTTACTTCCTGGTGGGCAAAATACTCTTCTATGGCCGATTTCAGCTTCACCAGCATATTATTAAAGGTGCCCTTGTTAAATGGCTTCCCTGGGAAGACTTTATTGTAGCAATTGGCCGCAGTAAACCGCTTGTGCTCGAAATTCCCCCGGTATTTTATAATGGCAAGGAAGAATCGCTCAAGTGTTTTATTGGTTGCAAAGAAGGGGGATTTTAGAAACATTTTCAATTCTTTGATGTCATCGTCTTCCAAGTACTTTATCAGTGATACTACACCTGATTTTTTGAAGTTATCCATATTTGATTTATATTGATTAGTGATTTTGTGTTAAATTATATGTGTAAATATAATGATTAATATAGCTTTGTAGATATATTATGTTACTTTTTTTTTAGTAAACATTATGTTATTCAATTATTTGATGGAACAATAGTTGAAATTTCTGAATCTTGATCTAGACTTTATCCAATCCAAATGGGTATGACCTGTCTTTTTAGTAATATAATGTTGGATATTTTTAAATTTATTTATTCGTAATTATATTGTTTTTTAGTTAGTCAAATGGGTTGGTTTTTATTGTTTTAATATATTGATTATCAGAGTTTTGTTGTTATTGTGTAGTCTTTTTGCAAACTTAATAATCGTTTGTAAAGTGATTTATTGATATACTTTTGGTTTTTTTTACCTTAAGCTTCTCTTATATTTGTATAGGAATTGAAATTATACAGTGATTGTAAGATTCATTCCTCAATATAACAGTACTAATCAA
Organism: Saprospiraceae bacterium; assembly: GCA_020627865.1. Taxonomy (GTDB): domain Bacteria; phylum Bacteroidota; class Bacteroidia; order Chitinophagales; family Saprospiraceae; genus JAHDGC01. The sequence goes on from JAHDGC010000534.1 coordinate 2,538, forward strand.
AGGAAGGTGCTAACTTAAATTGACTTACAAACTTATGTACAAAGCAAATACTGCTTATACTTCACCAAAGCTTTGTACTTAACTATATTCTGTGTTTCTACTTAAAAGACGGTTAAGCCGTAATCTCTCTCAAATTGGGCTATTCTTCCCCGGAATAGCTCTTTTTTTTGTCCATATCCCTATAATATATGCCCCTTACACTACAAATTCTCCTTTTTATTTTAGAACTTTGCAGTCTAAATTTAAAAAAATGCCTATTCTGAGAAGCTGTTTAAAATTAGCTTTTGGTAATGAAAACAGTTCATTTTTTGCCCTGCCTTCCAAGGAACGCAGGCAGGTTAGACTAGGCACAAAAACCGGAGTTATGCCTTAGCATAATGAGGATTTTTTTAACGACGTATAAGCGAAAAAGGGGCGTTTTCAGCCCAAAGTGTTAAATTTAAACAGCTTCTGACATGAATAACAATGAGCTTTTAATCAGAGATCAATCCAATAACTCTCTCAAATCCTGGAGAGAAGAAGAAAAAACCGCACTGGAATTACTCCAGATTGTTGGTGATTTAAGATTCGACAAATCTGTTGAACTGGTTATCTTTCGCCGCAATATTTATGATGCTCGTCCCAGTGAAGTGCTTAATGACCATAAATTTGCTACCAATTATATCAAGAAACCTATTTCTGTAGATAATAGCCTTAAACTTTGTAGGGCAATAGCAGAGATTGAAGACTTGGCTCCTTCTAAAATTGATTTAGGAAAACTGGGGGCTGAATGGCAGGAAGAGTCTGCGAATTATAAGGATATCACTTCCTTTGTTCATGATAAACTTAAAAGACATATTGGAGCAACAGATGCGGCAATTGTGCCTAAGGATGTCGTCCTCTATGGTTTTGGTCGTATTGGTCGGCTGGCCGCTAGGGCAATCATCGAACAAACGGGGAAGGGAGAACAACTCCGTCTTAAAGCAATTGTCGTAAGGCCCAAAATGAAAGATCCTCATGAAGAAGCAACTAAGCGTGCTGCATTATTGCGCAAAGATACCGTTCACGGTAAATTTCGGGGGATCATTTCTGTGTCTAGTGATGGGGCGGAAATCGTGATCAATGGAAATCCCGTAAAGTTAATTTTTGCTAAAAGCCCGGATGAGATTGATTATACCAAATATGGGATTAAAGATGCACTGCTCATTGATAACACGGGTGTTTGGCGAGATAAGGAGGCGCTCTCCATACATCTTCGCCCCGGGATTGATAAGGTAATCCTAACGGCTCCAGGGAAAAATATCCCTAATATTGTTTATGGTGTTAATGAAGAAGAGCTGGATTTAGATAAGGATAAGATACTCTGTGCGGCATCTTGTACAACAAACGCGATCGTTCCAATCATTAAAGTGGTGGATGACAATTTTAATATCGAGAAAGGGCATATAGAAACTATTCATGCCTATACCAGTGACCAAAATCTACTGGATAACTTTCACAAAAAACCAAGAAGGGGTAGAGGGGCTGCAACCAATATGGTGCTTACGACTACCGGTGCTGCAAAGGCCGTTTCCAAGGTTATGCCACATCTAGGAGGTATCTTGACAGGGAATGCAGTTCGGGTACCGACCCCTAATGTCTCTTTGGCCATCATTAATTTGACCCTTGATAAGGCAACGACCAGAGATGAACTGAATGCCTTGGTTCGTGAGGCTTCTCTTCGTGGTTCGTTGGTGGAGCAAATCCATTATTCTACTTCAACGGAATATGTGTCTTCTCAAGCTGTCGGTATGACACACACTTCCGTCCTGGATTCTCCTTCGACCCTGGTTTCGGCAGATGGAAAAAATGTAATGCTATATGCTTGGTACGATAATGAGTTTGGATATACTTGCCAGGTAATTCGTTTGGCCAAGCATGTCGCCAAAGTAAGACGGATCGTCTATTTTTAATTTAGATTCTGTTGAGGTTTCCTAAACTTTCAAAGTTTAGGAAACCTCAAATCATATTGCTCGCGTACAACATGTCCAAAGGATTGTTGTACGCGTACAAATAACTGTCTTTGACCACAAAAATAATCCCTAAGAAAGCGCACACTGACAACTAATCACCAACATCTACTTCACCAGCACCTCCTTAGTGTTGTTCGTCTCATCACATTCCTTGATATTCTGGAAGGAATCCAGCTCCACAATGACGAAAGGGGTGAATCTCGTTTTCTTCCGGAAATCCAGTTTGATAGCGGCGGTATAGCTTTCCTGTGGAGGAATAAGTCCCTTGCGGTCTTTAAACCCTTTGGTCAAGTATTCCCCTCCAAGAACCAATGATCCCCTAGAAATTTTCGGAGAACCAGCAATGTAAACCTTAATGGCCACATTGTCCAAGTCTGATTTTTTGTCGCCCAGCATTGCCGCAGGGCCTTTACCCTGATTTTGGATGGTGTATTCCAGTGTAATCCATTTTTTTGACTTCTTCAATACTTTCAACTCGGTCAACACCAAATCTGGGCAAAAATTCTCATCGAGATATTTATTATCATTAGTTTTTCCGACAGCATCAGTGAAAACGGGCTTATCTTTTGATTTACTTTTGTGCTTGTCCTCCGGGCTATCTTTACTTTTACTGGTTTTATTTTTGGATTTTTCTTTACCCTTATGCACAAGCTGATGATCTGCTTCCTCTTTCCTGATTTTAATTTTTAACTGATTATTCATTTGTACCTGCCCCGTTTTGATACTGATGTCTTCCCGGAGCAACTGTTCCCTTATCGCAACAGCATGTGCTGCAAGTCCTGATGTTTCTAGCGTTTCATCAAAGTTGACGACCAGATTTTTGGGCGCACTTTTCCCTTGCATGGTGATATTGTTTCGACCAGTATTGACGAGGTTATACTTTATTTTAAGGGTATTCCCCTTGGTTTTGACAATTTTCATCCTACTCATGGCTAATCGGTTGCCAGAATATTCGGACATTTTCTGGAGGGAAGGAATACTGTCTTGTAAAATGGTTGGTGTGATAGCAATTGAAGCTTGACCCGTGTAAAGGGTAAGCATAAATGCTACAAAGGGCAAGGCCCGAAGTAGTAAGTGACTCATTTCTCAGATATATTTGTTTAT